>NZ_JBEXTV010000030.1:0-106343 GCF_040628835.1 Streptomyces sp. NPDC006134
GGAGTGACAACTAATGACCACCACTGTTGAGCCGACCGCTGCGTCGGGCGTGGCCACCGGCCGCGTCGCGCGGGTCATCGGCCCGGTCGTCGACGCCGGGCCGCCCGTCACCACGCCCCAGACCGGCCGTCACCACGCCCCAGACCGGCCGTCACCACGCCCCGAACCGGCCGGCCCTGCGCCCCGAACCGGCCGGCCCTGCGCCGGTCTCTCGGCGCCTTCCGCACTCGCCCCGCCTTTCCGCACGGAGGCGGGGAATCCCCCCGCAAGATCATTTTCACCCTGCGCGCGACCGTGACGGAGTGCGCGAAAGTACCGCGGAATGCAGGACTCCCTTTCCTGAACGTAACCCTGTGTAATACGCGTGCAATACAAGTACACAGCCGCCCCCTCGGACCGCACCACGCACAGCACCTCTCCAACGCCCTACAGGTCGCCCGCAGCAACGAATCGCGTAATCACCAAAACGCCCCAGACGCCTGAACAACCCCCTGCGAATCCTGCGGGTTCTCGCCATCCGGACAGGGCGAATCGGCCCGAATTCCGCCCTTCTCCCCCGGCCGCACCGCTCTGCATTACGCCGTGTCATAACAAGAGCGTCACAGCCTCTTCCAGACTCTCCTCCACGTTCCCCACACCCGCTTAGAGTCACGGCCAGTCACCGCGCCGTCGGATTGTCACTTCCGCCCAGCGCTCGACTCGGCCGTTTCCACGGGGAAGCGACTGTGCCAGGGGAAAGGACTGATCGTGCGTCAACGTTCGCTCATCGCCCTCACCGCCACGCTGGCGGCAGGAGCACTCACCCTCACCGCCTGCGGCTCGCGCGACGACAACGGCGGCGGCTCGGACTCCGACAACGGCGGCACCAAGGTCGTCATCGGCGTCGACGCCCCGATGACCGGTGACCTGTCCGCGATGGGCCTCGGCATCAAGAACTCGGCGGACCTCGCCACCAAGATCGCCAACAAGAAGAAGTATGTCGACGGCGTCACCTTCGAGATACAAGCCCTGGACGACCAGGGCCAGCCGTCGGCCGGCCAGCAGAACGCCACCAAGTTCGTCGCGAACAAGGACATTCTCGGCGTCGTCGGCCCGCTGAACTCCTCCGTCGGCGAATCCATGCAGAAGGTCTTCGACGACGCCAAACTCGTCCAGGTCTCCCCGGCCAACACCGGCCCCTCCCTCACCCAGGGCCCCGACTGGCGCACCAAGAAGGTCCGCCCGTACAAGTCCTACTTCCGCACCGCCACCACCGACGCCGTCCAAGGCCCCTTCGCCGCCCAATACGTCTACAACGACTACAAGAAGAAGAAGGTCTTCGTCATCGACGACAAGAAGACCTACGGCGCCGGCCTCGCCGCCACCTTCACCGACGAGTTCAAGAAACTCGGCGGCAAAGTCGTCGGCACCGAACACATCAACCCCGACAGCAAGGACTTCTCCGCCGTCGCCACCAAGGTCAAGAACTCCGGCGCCGACGTCGTCTATTACGGCGGTGAATACCCGCAGGCAGGCCCCCTCAGCAAGCAGATCAAGGAAGCCGGAGCCAAGATTCCCCTCGTCGGCGGAGACGGCATCAAAGACCCCGCCTTCATCCAACTCGCCGGCCCCGCCAGCGAAGGCGACCTCGCCACCCTCGTCGGCGCCCCCGTCGAAGACATCGCCTCCGCCAAACAGTTCGTCACCGACTACAAAGCACAGGGCTACAAAGAGGACTACGCCGCATACGGCGGCTACTCCTACGACTCCGCCTGGGCCATCATCGAAGCCGTCAAAAAGGTCGTCGACGACAACGGCGGAAAACTCCCCTCCGACGCCCGCGCCAAGGTCACCGAAGCCATGCAGAACGTCTCCTTCGACGGAGTGACCGGCAAGGTCTCCTTCGACGAATACGGTGACGCCACCAACAAGCAGCTCACCGTCTACGCCGTCAAGAACGGCGAGTTCAGCGCCGTCAAGTCCGGCACCTACACCGGCTGATCACACCGCACCACAGCCCACCAGCCGCGCGGGGCGCTGTTCCACAAGCGCCCCGCGCGCACGCGCATCCGGCCACATTCGTCGAACATCCGAAAGTCTCGGAGGACATGCGGTGAACGAACTGCCGCAGCAGCTGGTCAACGGCCTGCTACTGGGATCCATGTACGGGCTGGTCGCCATCGGCTACACCATGGTCTACGGCATCGTCCAGCTCATCAACTTCGCCCACGGCGAGATCTTCATGACCGGAGCCTTCGGCGCCCTCACGGTCTACGTGTACATCCTGCCCGACGGCACCACCATGTGGATCGCCCTGCCACTCATGCTCCTCGGCGCCATCATCGTCGCCGTCACCGTCGCCGTCGGAGCGGAACGATTCGCCTACCGGCCCCTGCGCGGCGCACCCCGCCTCGCCCCCCTCATCACCGCCATCGGCCTCTCACTCGCCCTCCAACAAGCCGTATGGGCCTGGTACCCCGAAGCCAAATCCGCCCGCAGCTTCCCCCAAATCGACGGCGGCCCCTTCCACATCGGCAACGTCACCATCCAGACCGGCGACATCTTCCTCCTCATCGCCGCACCCATCAGCATGGCCGTCCTCGCCTACTTCGTCATGAAAACCCGCACCGGACGCGGCATGCAGGCCACCGCCCAAGACCCCGACACCGCCAAACTCATGGGCGTCAACACCGACCGCATCATCGTCATCGCCTTCGCCCTCGGCGCCGTCTTCGCCGCCGTCGGAGCCCTCGCCAACGGCCTCAAATACGGCCAGATCGACTTCCGCATGGGCTTCATCCTCGGCCTCAAAGCCTTCACCGCAGCCGTCCTCGGCGGCATCGGCAACATCTACGGCGCCATGATCGGCGGCATCGTCCTCGGCATCGCCGAAACCCTCGCCACCGCCTACATCGCCGACATCCCCGGCATGCACCAATTCGGCAGCCAATCCTGGGCCGACGTCTGGGCCTTCATCCTCCTCATCCTCGTACTGCTGCTCAGGCCCCAAGGCCTGCTCGGCGAACGCGTCGCGGACAGGGCGTGACACCGATGACCACACACACCACCCCACACAAGACCACCACCCCCACCACCGGCCTCATCCCCATACCCCCACACCTCGCACGCGCCCTCGCCACCGGCGGCGGACTCCTCACCACCCTGACCACCTTCCTCGCCTGGACCTGGACCACCGCCTTCCCCGGCAACCTCACCGTCTACGGCTACCCCGGCGGCCTCCAAGTCCTCGTCCTCACCAGCGGCGCCCTCACCACCCTCCTCGGACTCACCTCCTACAACATCAAAGGACTCCGCCGACTCACCCCCACCAACCCCGACCCAGCCCTCAGATTCGCCGCCCTCGCCACCTTCACCACCACCTGGTACACCCTCCTCGCCATCAGCTACCAACTCGGCGGCCTGATCAACCTCGAACCCGGCGGCTGGACCGCCGCCGCCACCACCCTCCTCACCCTCCTCGGCGCCCTCGCCCTCCCCTACCACAAACCACAGCCCGACCCCATCGACCCCGACAGCACCCCCTGGGAGCGCATCAGGCACCGCCTCGCCCACGCCGGACAGACCATCAAGGCCGCCTTCACCGCGCCCGCCCCACACCCGGCCCCCACCCTCCCCCCCTACGCCGAAATCCTGATCATCGCCGGGATCATGGCCCTCGCCCTGACCGTCTTCACCTACGGCATCGGCACCGAATACGACGAACTCTTCGTCGGCTTCCTCATCACCGCCGGCCTCGGCTTCGCCGCCCTCCACAAAGCCGGCCTCATCGCCCACGCCTCCCAGATCACCGCCCGCCACCAGAACATCACCATCTGCGGCGCCTTCACCGCCGCCGCCCTCTTCCCCTTCACCCAAACCGACGACCAATACGCCACCATCGGCGTCTACATCCTCATCTTCGCCACCGTCGCCCTCGGCCTGAACATCGTCGTCGGCCTCGCCGGCCTCCTCGACCTCGGATACGTCGCCTTCCTCGGCGTCGGCGCCTACGCCGCCTCACTCGTCTCCGGCTCCCCCAGCTCACCCCTCGACCTCCACCTCCCCTTCTGGGCCACCGTCCTCATCGGCGCCGCCGCCTCCCTCATCTTCGGCGTCCTCATCGGCGCCCCCACCCTCCGCCTCCGCGGCGACTACCTCGCCATCGTCACCCTCGGCTTCGGCGAAATCTTCCGCATCACCGTCAACAACCTCGACGGCACCTCCGGCCCCGACGTCACCAACGGCTCCAACGGCATCTCCTCCATCCCCAACCTCAAAATCCTCGGATGGGACCTCGGCGCCGAACACACCATCGCCGGATTCACCATCGGCCGATTCGCCAACTACTTCTTCCTCATGCTCCTCATCACCGCCATCGTCGTCCTCGTCTTCCGACGCAGCGGAGACTCCCGCATCGGCCGCGCCTGGGTCGCCATCCGCGAAGACGAAACCGCCGCCCTCGCCATGGGCATCAACGGCTTCCGCGTCAAACTCATCGCCTTCGCCGTCGGCGCCTCCCTCGCCGGCCTCGCCGGCACCGTCCAAGCACACGTCACCTACACCGTCACCCCCGAGCAATACCTCTTCGCCGGCACCATCCCACCCAACTCCGCCTTCCTCCTCGCCGCCGTCGTCCTCGGCGGCATGGGCACCATCGGCGGCCCCCTCATCGGCGCAGCCCTCCTCTTCCTCATCCCCAACAAACTCCAATTCCTCGGCGACTACCAACTCTTCGCCTTCGGACTCGCCCTCATCCTCCTCATGCGCTTCCGCCCCGAAGGCCTCATCCCCAACCGCCGCCGCCAACTCGAATTCCACGAAGAAGCCGACGCGCCCACAGTCCTCGGCAAGACAGGGGCCTGATCACCATGACCACCGACACCACCACCAAGGACACCCCGGGCACCACCCCCGCCCGCGACACCGTCCTCGACGCCCGCGGCGTCACCATGCGCTTCGGCGGACTCACCGCCGTACGAAACGTCAACCTCACCGTCAACAGCGGCGAAATCGTCGGACTCATCGGCCCCAACGGCGCCGGCAAAACCACCTTCTTCAACTGCCTCACCGGCCTCTACACCCCCACCGAAGGCGAAGTCCGCTACAAAGGCCAAACCCTCCCACCCACACCATTCAAAGTCACCGCAGCCGGCATCGCCCGCACCTTCCAGAACATCCGCCTGTTCTCCAACATGACCGTCCTGGAAAACGTCCTCGTCGGCCGCCACACCCGCACCAAAGAAGGATTCTGGTCCGCCATCCTGCGCGGCCCCGCCTTCCACAGAGCAGAAGCCGCCTCACGCAAACGCGCCACCGAACTCCTCACCTTCGTCGGCCTCGCCCACAAAGCCGACCACCTCGCACGCAACCTCCCCTACGGCGAACAACGCAAACTCGAAATCGCCCGCGCCCTCGCCAGCGAACCCGGCCTCCTCCTCCTCGACGAACCCACCGCCGGAATGAACCCACAGGAGACCCGAGCCACCGAAGAACTCGTCTTCGCCATCCGCGACCAAGGCATCGCCGTCCTCGTCATCGAGCACGACATGCGCTTCATCTTCAACCTCTGCGACCGCGTCGCCGTCCTCGTCCAGGGCGAAAAACTCATCGAAGGCGACAGCACCACCGTCCAAGGCGACGAACGCGTCATCGCCGCCTACCTCGGCGAACCCTTCGACAACGCCCCCGGCGCCGAAGAACTCGCCGAAGTGGAAGCCGCCGAAGCACACGCCGCCACCACCCCGACGGACCCCGCGGCCACCAAGGAGAACGACCGATGACCGCCCTCCTCCACGTCGAGGACCTCCGCGTCGCCTACGGCAAGATCGAAGCAGTCAAAGGCATCTCCTTCACCGTCGACGCCGGACAAATCGTCACCCTCATCGGCACCAACGGCGCCGGAAAAACCACCACCCTGCGCACCCTCTCCGGCCTCCTCAAGCCCGTGAGCGGCCACATCAAATTCAACGGGAAATCCCTCAAGCGAATCCCCGCCCACCACATCGTCTCCCTCGGCCTCGCCCACTCCCCCGAAGGCCGCCACATCTTCCCCCGCATGACCATCGAGGACAACCTCCGCCTCGGCGCCTTCCTCCGCAACGACAAACCCGGCATCGAAAAAGACATCCAACGAGCCTACGACCTCTTCCCCATCCTCGGAGAACGCAGAAAACAAGCCGCAGGCACCCTCTCCGGCGGCGAACAACAAATGCTCGCCATGGGCCGCGCCCTCATGTCACAACCCAAACTGCTCATGCTCGACGAACCCTCCATGGGCCTCTCACCGATCATGATGCAAAAAATCATGGCCACCATCGCCGAACTCAAAACCCAAGGCACCACCATCCTCCTCGTCGAACAAAACGCCCAAGCCGCCCTCTCCCTCGCCGACCAAGGACACGTCATGGAAATCGGCAAAATCGTCCTCTCCGGAACCGGACAAGAACTCCTCCACGACGAATCCGTCCGCAAGGCATACCTCGGCGAAGACTAACCCCCCACAGACACACAAAAAGGCCCGCGCCCCCAACAGGACGCGGGCCTCCCCACAAACAACGTCAGCCCTTCGACGCCTTCTTCTCCTCGGCATCATCAATAACAGCCTGCGCCACCTGCTGCATCGACATCCGACGATCCATCGACGTCTTCTGAATCCACCGAAACGCCGCCGGCTCCGTCAACCCGTACTCCGTCTGCAGAATCGACTTCGCCCGGTCCACCAGCTTCCGCGTCTCCAGCCGCTGACTGAGGTCCGCGACCTCCTTCTCCAGCTCCTTCAACTCCGTGAACCGCGACACGGCCATCTCGATCGCCGGCACGACATCACTCTTGCTGAACGGCTTCACCAGGTACGCCATCGCCCCGGCATCCCGCGCCCGCTCCACCAGATCACGCTGCGAGAACGCCGTCAGCATCAACACCGGCGCGATACGCTCCTCCGCGATCTTCTCCGCCGCGGAGATACCGTCCAGCTTCGGCATCTTCACATCGAGAATCACCAGATCCGGCCGATGCTCGCGGGCCAGCTCCACGGCCTGCTCGCCGTCACCGGCCTCACCGACGACGGTGTAGCCCTCCTCCTCCAGCATCTCTTTGAGATCGAGCCGGATCAGGGCCTCGTCCTCGGCGATGACGACGCGGGTCGTCAGCGGAGGAACGTGCGACTTGTCGTCGTCGGGCACGTCTACGGGCTGGGGCGACTCGGGGGCGGTCACGTGGCGCTCCTTGTTCCGGGGCAGGCGGTACTGCTGACAAGAGCGTACCTAGCTGAAGTCGACATCGGTGACCGGGTACACTCCCAGCAGCACTACTGCCGGGTTGGCGGAACTGGCTTACGCGGATGTCTCAAACACATCTGTCCGAGAGGACATACGGGTTCGAATCCCGTACCCGGCACCGCTGAAGCGGAGGCTCACATTCGCGTGAACCTCCGCTTTTTGCTGCACAAAGCCACAAACAGTGACGCACAGTAGCCACATGGAGCAGCACAGCCCTTCGATCCGCGCACAGGCGATCGCACTTCTGCGGCAGGGGGTACCGAACCGCGTAGTCGCCGAGCAGCTGAATGTCCCCCGAGGAACGATCGGCTGGTGGCGCAGCGAAGACCGCCGACTACGCGGTGAGATCTACGAGCAACCCACGGACTGCCCCCGTTGCACGGGCCGCGACCTCCACGGTGCTGCCTACAGCTACCTGCTCGGCCTCTATCTCGGCGACGGCCACATCATCTCCAAGCGCAAGCAGCACCACCTCTCCATCTTCTGCAACGCCACACAGACCGGCCTGATCGATGCCGCCGAGCACGCCATGCGGCAAGTCATGTCGCTGCCCAGCGTGGGGCGACGGCACAAGCCGGGGTGCGTGGAGGTGAAGTCGTACACGAAACACTGGACGTGCCTCTTCCCCCAGCACGGCCCCGGCAAGAAGCACGAGCGGCCCATCGTGCTCGAACCCTGGCAGCAGGTGATCGTCGAGAACCATCCGTGGGAGTTCGTCCGGGGGCTCGTCCACTCCGACGGGTGCCGGATCACCAACTGGACGACCCGCCTCGTCAACGGCGAGCGCAAGCGCTACGAGTACCCCCGGTACTTCTTCACCAACAAGTCGGACGACATCCGGCGCCTCTACACCGACACCCTCGACCGGCTCGGCGTGCAGTGGACGTACTGCACCCGCGGCGGTGTCCCGTTCAACGTCTCCGTCGCGCGGAGGGCCTCCGTCGCGCTGATGGACGCCCACGTGGGGCCCAAACACTGAGGGGCCCCACTCGGAGGCCCCCGCGGTCCGTCACAGCCGGTCGTTCAGGGTTTCTCCCCGATGCGGTGGACCCGGACCAGGTTCGTCGTCCCCGATACGCCGGGCGGTGAGCCGGCCGTGATCACGACCAGGTCGCCCTCCTGGCAGTGGCCGTTCTCGGTGAGGAGGTCGTCGACCTGGTCGACCATCGCGTCCGTGGAGTCGACGTGCGGGCCGAGGAACGTCTCCACGCCCCAGGTCAGGCTGAGCTGGGAGCGGGTCGCCGGGTCGGGGGTGAAGGCGAGGAGGGGGATCGGGGAGCGGTAGCGGGAGAGGCGGCGGGCGGTGTCGCCGGACTGGGTGAAGGCGACGAGGTATTTCGCGCCGAGGAAGTCGCCCATTTCGGCTGCTGCTCTGGCGACCGCGCCGCCTTGGGTGCGTGGTTTGTTGTGTTCGGTGAGGGGTGGGAGGCCGTTGGCGAGCAGGTCTTCTTCTGCTGCTTCGATGATTTTGGCCATGGTTCTGGTTGTTTCGATCGGGTAGGTGCCCACGCTGGTTTCGCCGGAGAGCATGACCGCGTCGGTGCCGTCGATGACGGCGTTGGCGACGTCGCTGGCCTCGGCGCGGGTGGGGCGTGAGTTCTCGATCATTGAGTCGAGCATTTGGGTGGCGACGATTACTGGTTTGGCGTTGCGCCTGGCGAGTGTGATGGCGTGTTTTTGGACGAGGGGGACGTGTTCGAGGGGCATTTCGACGCCGAGGTCGCCGCGGGCGATCATGATGCCGTCGAAGGCGGCGATGATGTCGTCGAGGTGGTCGACGGCTTGGGGTTTTTCGATTTTGGCGATGACGGGGAGGCGGCGGCCTTCTTCGTCCATGATGCGGTGGACGTCTTCGATGTCGCGTCCGGTGCGGACGAAGGAGAGGGCGATGATGTCGAAGCCGGTGCGTAGGGCCCAGCGGAGGTCGGCTTCGTCTTTGTCGGAGAGGGTGGGGACGGAGAGGGCGGCGCCGGGGAGGTTGAGGCCTTTGTGGTCGGAGACGATGCCGCCTTCGAGGACGGTGGTGTGGATGTGGGGGCCGTCGATGTGGGTGATGCGCAGGGTGACTTTGCCGTCGTCGATGAGGATGCGTTCGCCGGGGGTGGTGTCGTTGGTGAGGCCGGGGTAGGTGGTGGGGCAGGTGTGGCGGTTGCCTTCGGTGTCTTGTTTGGTGGTGATGGTGAAGGTGTCGCCGGGTTCGAGGAGGATGGGTCCTTCGGTGAAGCGGCCGAGTCGGATTTTGGGGCCTTGGAGGTCGGCGAGGAGGCCGACGCTGTGGCCGGTTTCGTCGGTGGCTTTGCGTACGTGGTGGTAGCGCTCTTCGTGTTCGGTGTGGGTGCCGTGGCTGAGGTTGAAGCGGGCGATGTCCATTCCGGCGTCGATGAGTGTCTTGATCTGGTCGTATGTGTGGGTGGCGGGGCCAAGGGTGCAGACGATTTTTGCTCGGCGCATGGGGTGAGCCTATGACTTACCGGTGGGTAGAGAATTGGTCGGGCGTGACTGCTCAACGTCCTTTGGGTGAAGTGGTTTTGACAAGTGGTGAGTTGTGCGTCGCGGTGCTCTGATGAGCGTTATCCGGGGTGGTTTTCGGGCGTGTATTCGGTTGTTCGGTTTCCGTCGTGATCGGTTGAGTGCGGGGTTGATGGGGTGGTACGCCCCGCTGTGCCGGGGGTTGTGGGGGTGGAGGGGGCTGTCGGTCATCAGATCGCAACCTGGGGGGGGTGTTGTGGTCTGTCTGGACGGGCCAGAATCTACGCGCGTCACCGACGTGTGTCGTGACGCTCGTTCACCGAGGAGGGGCAGTCATGCCGTTGAACCGCCGGAAGTTTCTGAAGAGGTCCGCCGTGTCGGGTGCGGGAGTCGCGCTGGCCGGTGCGGTGGCGGCTCCGGCGGCCGGCGCCGCCGAGGGTGTCGAGGGGCGTGGGGGCCGCGGGCCGAAGCGGTACGCGCTGACGGTGATGGGGACGACCGATCTGCACGGGCACGTCTTCAACTGGGACTACTTCAAGGACGCGGAGTATTCCGACGCGCAGGGCAATGCTCAGGGTCTGGCCCGGATCTCGACGCTGGTGGACCAGGTCCGTGCGGAGAAGGGGCGGCAGAACACGCTGCTGCTGGACGCGGGGGACACGATCCAGGGGACGCCGCTGACGTATTACTACGCGAAGGTGGATCCGATCACGGCCGAGGGTGGGCCGGTGCATCCGATGGCGCAGGCGATGAACGCGATCGGGTATGACGCGGTGGCGCTGGGGAATCACGAGTTCAATTACGGCATCGAGACGCTGCGGAAGTTCGAGGAGCAGTGTCGTTTTCCGTTGCTGGGGGCGAACGCGGTCGATGCGAGGTCGTTGCGGCCGGCTTTTCCGCCGTATTTCATGAAGTCGTTCCGGGTGAAGGGTGCGCCGCCGGTGAAGGTGGCGGTGCTGGGGTTGACGAATCCGGGTATCGCGGTCTGGGACAAGGCGTATGTGCAGGGGAAGCTGGTGTTTCCGGGGTTGGAGGAGCAGGCGGCGAAGTGGGTGCCGAAGTTGAGGTCGATGGGTGCGGACGTGGTGGTGGTGTCCGCGCATTCGGGGACGTCGGGGACGTCGTCGTACGGTGATCAGTTGCCGTATGTGGAGAATGCGGCGGCGGATGTGGCGCGTCGGGTGCCGGGGATCGACGCGATTTTGGTGGGGCACGCGCATGCGGAGATCGAGGAGTTGCGGGTCGTCAACGAGGAAACGGGGAGGGAGGTCGTGCTGTCGGAGCCGTTGTGTTATGCCGAGCGGCTGACGTTGTTCGACTTCGGTCTGGTCTTCGAGCGGGGCCGGTGGCGGGTGGAGTCGGTGAGGGCGTCGCTGCGGAACACGAATGCGGTGGCCGATGATCCGCGGATCACGAGGTTGCTGGCGGACGAGCACGCGAAGGTGGTGGCGTACGTCAATCAGGTCGTGGGGACGGCGACGGCGGTGTTGACGACGGTGGAGGCGCGGTACAAGGACGCTCCGATCATCGATTTGATCAACAGGGTGCAGGAGGATGTGGTCCGTCAGGCGTTGGTGGGGACGGAGTATGCGTCGCTGCCGGTGTTGTCGCAGGCGTCGCCGTTCTCGCGTACGTCTGAGATTCCGGCGGGTGAGGTGACGATCCGGGATCTGTCGGGTCTGTATGTGTACGACAACACGCTGGTGGCGAAGGTGATGACGGGGGCGCAGGTCCGGGCGTATCTGGAGTATTCGGCGGAGTATTTCGTGCAGACGCCGGCCGGTGTGCCGGTGGATGTGGCGAAGTTGACGAATGCGAATGGCTGTCCGGATTACAACTACGATTATGTGTCGGGGTTGCGGTACGACATCGATATTGCGCGGCCGGCCGGTTCGCGGATTCGGGGTCTGACGTTCGGTGGTGTGCCGTTGGATGATGGGCAGCGGTTCGTGCTGGCGGTGAACAATTACCGGGCGAATGGTGGGGGTGCGTTTCCGCATGTGGCGTCGGCGCAGGAGGTGTGGTCGGAGTCGACGGAGATCCGTACGCGGATCGCGGAGTGGGTGACTGCGAGGGGTGTGCTGGATCCGGCGGACTTCGCGTCGGTGGGCTGGCGGTTGACGCGGGAGGGTGTGCCGGTGTTCTGAGTCGCCGGGTTGTTGCTCGCCGGTGGGCGGGTGGGGCGGTGGTCGTGTGGTGGTCGTGTCCGGCTGCCGTGTGGCCGCCGCCCGCTGTTTTTCTGTTGCTGGTTGCGGTTTTACCAGTGGTCGGCGAGGGGGGTGAGGGTGGGGGCCGGGTGGTGGGTGGGTGGGGTGTGGGGGTGGGGGTGGGGGTGGAGGCCGAAGGTGGTGAAGGCGGTGCGGGTGGGCAGGGGGTAGGGCTCTTTGCCGGTGAGGGTGTTGAGGATGGTGGCGCTGCGCCAGGCGGCGAGGCCGAGGTCGGGGGTGCCGATGCCGTGGGTGTGGGTTTCGGCGTTCTGGACGTAGATGTGGCAGCCGGTGGCGGTGATGGAGGGGTCGAGGACGAGGCGGAAGTGTTGGTCGATGCGGGGGCGTTCGCTGTTGTCGCGGCGGAGGTAGGGGTCGAGGCCGGCGAGGAGGTGGTCGAGGGGGCGTTGCCGGTAGCCGGTGGCGAGGATGACGGCGTCGGTGGTGAGGCGGGTGCGGGTGTTCTGCTGGGTGTGTTCGAGGTGGAGTTCGATTTTGGTGGTGGTGACGCGTCCGGCGGTGCGGACGTGGACGCCGGGGGTGAGGACGGTGTCGGGCCAGCCGCCGTGGAGGGTGCGGCGGTAGAGCTCGTCGTGGATGGTGGTGAGGGTGTCGGTGTCGATGCCTTTGTGGAGTTGCCATTGGGCGGGGACGAGGCGGTCGCGGACGGGTTCGGCGAGGGCGTGGAAGTAGCGGGTGTAGTCGGGGGTGAAGTGTTCGAGGCCGAGTTTGGAGTACTCCATGGGGGCGAAGGCCGCGGTGCGGCCGAGCCAGTGGAGTTTCTCGTGGCCGGGAGGTCGGTGGCGGAGGAGGTCGAGGAAGATTTCGGCGCCTGACTGGCCGGTGCCGACGATGGTGATGTGGCCGGCGGTGAGCAGGGTGTCGCGGTGGTGGAGGTAGTCGGCGGCGTGGATGACGGGGACGCCGGGGGCGGCGGCGAGGGGGGCGAGGGGTTCGGGGATGTGGGGTTCGGTGCCGATGCCGATGACGACGTTCTTGGTGTGGGTGCGGCCGTGGGTTTGGGTTTTTCCGTCGGTGTCGAGTCGGGTGTGGTCGATTTCGAAGACGTTGTGTTCGGGGTTCCAGCGGACGGCGTCGACGTGGTGGCCGAAGTGGAGGGTGGGGAGGTTTTCGGCGACCCAGCGGCAGTAGGCGTCGTATTCGGTGCGGTGGATGTGGAAGCGCTCGGCGAAGTAGAAGGGGAAGAGGCGTTCGCGGGTTTTGAGGTAGTTGAGGAAGGTCCAGGGGCTGGTGGGGTCGGCGAGGGTGACGAGGTCGGCGAGGAAGGGGACTTGGATGGTGGTGTCGTCGATGAGCAGGCCGGGGTGCCAGTGGAAGGCGGGGTTGTGGTCGTAGAAGGCGGTGTCGAGTTCGGTGAGGGGGTGGGCGAGGGCGGCGAGGGAGAGGTTGAAGGGGCCGATGCCGATGCCGACGAGGTCGTGGGGGGTGGTGGGTTGGTGGGGTGTGGGGTGGGGGGTCATCGGGGGGTGTGTCCTTCCGCGGGGGTGCGGGGTGCGGGGTGTGGGGGCCGTCGGGGCTGGGGGTCAGGGGTGGTGTGCTTGTGGGTGTTCTCCGGGGCGCGTGGCGGAAACGTGCGGTGAGGGGGTGGTTCCCAGCTTGTACGCGGGTGGGCGGGTGCACCCGGACAGCCCGGTGATCACAACCCGAAAGGGTGTACTGCTGTGCGGGGAGGGCGTGTTGGGGCTCTGTGGTCCCGGGGTGTGGGGGCTGCTTCCCTCGGGTGGGGGCGGTCGCGCGGAGGGCGGTGGGGGTGCCGTTTCCGGTGATGGGGCGTGGCCCCGGCTCCCCGCCCCCGGGGCTTGGGGGGCGGGTGACCTGGGCCTGGGGGGGGCTGGGGTGGGGTTTTACGCCTGGCGGACTCGCAGGGCCCGGGCCAGGTCGTCGAGCTGGTCGGCGAGTTTGCGGCGCAGGGCGGGGACGGGGTCGGCGTCGCGGAGGCATTGTTCGCCGAGGCGGAGGGTGTCGGGGTCGACGGCGTGGGCGGGGAAGGCCCAGCGGCCGGCGGCGTCGGCGATGGCGGGGCCGCGGCGGGCGGCGACGGCGACGGCGTCGGTGTAGTAGCGGGGGACGTAGGCGCGGACGAGGTCGGCCTGTTCGGGCTGCCAGAAGCCCTGGGCGGTGGCGGTGAAGAGGTAGTTGGACAGGTCGTCGCCGGTGAACATCGCGTCCCAGGCGCGGCGTTTGGCTTCGGGGTCGGGCAGGGCGGCGCGGCAGCGGGCGGCGCCTTCCTGTCCGGCGGCGCTGGGGTCCTGGACGAGTTCGGCGTCGATGACGTCGTCGTCGATGGCGCCGAGGACGGCGAGTCGGCCGAGGACGCGCCAGCGGAGTTCGGGGTCGAGTTCGGGGCCGCCGGGGACGGTGCCTTCGGAGAGCCAGGCGCTGATGGTGTCGGGCTGGGCGGCGACGTCGATGTAGTGGCGTACGGCGGTCAGGCGCAGTCCGGGGTGGTCGCCGTCCTCGGTGTGGCGCAGGAGGGCGCGGCACAGGTCGGTGAGGGTGGCCAGGGCGGCGGGTCGTTGTCCGGGGGTGAGGTAGCGGTCGGCGATGTGGGTGGTGGCGAAGGCGAGGACGCCTTGGACGAGGGCGATGTCGGTTTCGTGGGGGAGGTGGGTGCGGGCGGTGTCCAGGTAGGCGGTGGGTGCCAGTTCGCCGTCGCGGACGGCGTCGCGCAGGGCGTTCCAGACGACGGCGCGGGTGAGGGGGTCGGGCAGGCCGGAGAGGTGGGCGGTGATGGTGGTGGAGGAGTCGGGGTCGAAGCGGATCTTGGTGTAGGTGAGGTCGCCGTCGTTGAGGAGGAGCAGGGCGGGGCGTTTGCCGATGGGGCGGGGTTCGGTCTGGGGGATGTCGAGGTCGAGGCGTTCGCGCAGGATGAGGCCGCCCTCGTCGCCGAGGTCGCGGTCGTAGAGGCCGACGGCGATGCGGTGGGGGCGGTGGCCGGTGTGGGTGACGGTGAGGGTGCAGGTGCCGTCGGTGGTGGGGGTGAGGGTGGGGGTGAGGGTGTCGACGCCGGTGGTGCGCAGCCAGGCGTCGGCCCAGGCGTGGACGTCGCGGTCGGTGGCGGTGGCGAGGGAGTCGATGAAGTCGGCGAGGGTGGCGTTGGCGAATTTGTGGCGGGTGAAGTGGGTGTTGATGCCGGCGAGGAAGTCTTTTTCGCCGAGCCAGGTCACCAGTTGCCGGAGTGCGGAGGCGCCTTTGGCGTAGGAGATGCCGTCGAAGTTGAGGAGGGCGGAGGCGGTGTCCTCGACGTTCTCGGGGGCGACGGGGTGGGTGGTGGGGCGTTGGTCGGCGTCGTAGCCCCAGGCTTTGCGGGCGACGCCGAACTCGGTCCAGGGGCCGTTGAAGCGGGTGGCTTCGGCGGTGGTCTGGTAGCCCATGTACTCGGCGAAGGACTCGTTGAGCCAGATGTCGTCCCACCAGCGGAGGGTGACGAGGTCGCCGAACCACATGTGGGCCATTTCGTGGGCGATGACCATGGCGCGGGTCTGGCGTTCGGTGTCGGTGACGGCGGAGCGGTAGACGAATTCGTCGCGGAAGGTGACGAGGCCGGGGTTTTCCATGGCGCCGGCGTTGAATTCGGGGACGAACGCCTGGTCGTAGGAGTCGAAGGGGTAGGGCTCGTCGAATTTTTCGTGGTAGCGGTCGAAGCAGGCGCGGGTGACGTCGAGGATTTCGTCGGCGTCGGCGTCGAGGTGGGGGGCGAGGGAGCGGCGGCAGTGGATGCCGAAGGGCAGGCTGCGGTGTTCGGTGTGTACGGAGTGCCAGGGTCCGGCGGCGACGGCGACGAGGTAGGTGGAGATGCGGGGGGTGGTGGTGGCTTTCCAGGTGCCGTCGCCGGTGTGTTCGGTGATGCCGTTGGCGAGGACGGTCCAGTGGGCGGGGGCCTTGACGGTCAGGGTGAAGGCGGCTTTGAGGTCGGGCTGGTCGAAGGCGGCGAAGACGCGCTGGACGTCGTCCAGGAACATCTGGGTGTAGACGTAGGTCTCGCCGTCGGCGGGGTCGGTGAAGCGGTGCATGCCCTCGCCGGTGCGGGAGTAGCGCATGGTGGCGTCGGCGCGGAGTTCGTGGGTGCCGGGGGTGAGGTTCTTCAGTGGCAGCCGGTTGCCGTCCAGGGTCTGTGGGTCCAGGGGGTGTCCGTCGAGGGTGGCGGAGCGCAGCTCGGCGGGCTTGACTTCGACGAAGGTGTCCGTGGTGTCCTGTCCGTCGCGGACGGTGAACCGGATGGCGGTGCGGGAGTGGAAGGTTTCGTCGTCACCGGTCAGGTCGAGTTCGATCGTGTAGTGGTGGACGTCGAGGAGCTGGGCACGGGTCTGCGCTTCGTCGCGCGTCAGTACGGACATGCTGCTCATGCTGCCTGATCCGGTCGGCACGGCACAGGGGCGGACGGGGAACGCGGGCCGGGTCCGGTCTCGTCGGCGGGCGCCGCGTTCCCCGGGCGTGCGCCCCCTCGTGGGGGTGGTGGCGTCGTGTGGGGGTGGTGGCGTCGTGGGCGGGGTCAGCCGGTCGCGGGGGTCCGTCCGTTGCCGGTGTCCTCGGCGATGCGCTCGTGGTGGCGGATCACCTCGGCGATGATGAAGTTCAGGAACTTCTCGGCGAACGCCGGGTCGAGTTTGGCGCTCTCGGCGAGGGCGCGCAGGCGCTCGATCTGCCGGGCCTCGCGGGTGGGGTCGGCGGGCGGCAGCTGGTGGCGGGCTTTGAGGTGGCCGACCTGCTGGGTGCATTTGAAGCGTTCGGCGAGCATGTGGACGACGGCCGCGTCGATGTTGTCGATGCTGTCGCGCAGCCGCGCCAGTTCCTCGCGGACGGCGGGGTCGACGTCACCGGTACCGGTGTTGCTGGTGGTCATGGGGGGTCAGCCTACGGGCGCCCTGTCGGCCGCGCCGGGCCGTCTCATTCCTTGACGGTCTCGCCGGTCTCCTCGCTGCCTTCCCGTGGGGCGGTGGCGAAGTGTGGTGCGCCGGTCACGGCGCGGATCGGGCCGGGGGCGGCGGGGCGGTGCCGGCCGGCTTTCGTCCGGTGGGCGGGCCCCGGCCGCGTCCTGCTCGTACAGTGGAGTCGGGTTCAGGCGTCTTGGGGGTTCAGGCGTGGCGAACGGCGGACCGGTCGAGCACGGCTACCCGCATCTGGAGACGGTGCGGGCCGCCATCACCGCGCTGTACAAGCGGTTGTCGTACGACACGATCCGGACGTTCTCCACCAGTGTGGCCCCCGCCGACGTGGCCTTCTGCGACACCGACGACCTGTATCTGGGTGCGCAGCGGGTGGCCCGCGAGCTGGTGCGGCACTACCGGTTGCCGGATGCCCGGATGATCGTCGGCTTCCGTGGGATGACGCATGCGGCCAACGTCGAACTGGCCGCCGGCCCGGAGTACTTCGTCGAGCTGAACGACCGCTTCCGTACGCACCGGCGGGATATCGGCGCGGCCCTCGCGCACGAGGTGATGCACGTGTATCTGCACCGTCTCGGCCTGTCCTTCCCCGGCACGCGGGACAACGAGATCCTCACCGACACGGCGGCGACGTACCTGGGTGCGGGGTGGCTGCTGCTGGACGCGTACCGGGAGGACGCGGCGTCGTCGCAGAAGCTCGGTTATCTGACGCCGGAGGAGTTCGGTTACGTCCTGGCCAAGCGGGCGCTGGTCTTCCACGAGGATCCGTCGGTGTGGTTCACCAGTCCGCAGGCGTACACGGCGTACGTCAGGGGCAGGGAGCGGGCCCTGCGGGACGAGCAGCAGCCGCCGCTGACGGCGGCGGGCTGGGCGGGCCGCCGCCGCTATGCCCGGGATCGCCGTCGTGCGCAGGACCGTCACGCCGCCGGTCCGGGGGCGGACGTGGCGTACGCGTTCACCCCCGAGGGGCCCGACGGGCACGGTTCGCTGCGGGTGTCCTTTCCCTGTCCGACGTGTCAGCAGCGGATCAGGGTGCCGGTACGGGGGCGGGTGCGGGCGCGGTGTGCGCTGTGCCGGACGGTGTGGGAGTGCGACACCTAGGTGTCGCGGGTCAGGACGTTGTCGGCGGCATCGGCAGGTGGACGAGACGTGACCGTGTTCGTCCTTGTCTCAGACCGTCGGGTCCCAGAGGCCGCCGGCCTCGCCGCGGGCAAGGTGTTCGGCGTAGACGCCGACCTTCCAGGCGATGACCGAGCGGCACTCCTCCAGTGCCCGGATCTGTGCCTCGACGCGCCGCTGATGTGTGTCGAGGAGCTGCAGCCGTTCCGCCTCGTTGCCCGGGCCGTGCCGTACCAGTTCGGCGAACCGTTTGAGGTCGGCCAGCGGCATGCCGGATTCGCGCAGTCTGACGCAGATCAGCAGCCAGTCGACATCGGTGGTGGTGTATCGCCGCCGACCGCCCGCGGTGCGCTGGACCGGTCCGACCAGCAGGCCCTCGCGCTCGTAGAAGCGCAGCGCATGCACGCTGAGTCCGGTCCGCTCGGCCACCTCGCCGATGCTCAGCGGTTCCGCACGGGTTTCGACAGTCGCCATGCCGCCCAGCCTAGGACTTGATCTAGACCTCGCTCTAGTTCCTAACGTCGTCGGCATGACCATCACTGATCAGCAGCCGCTCGGTTCGCCCTTCTCCGGCACCAGTACCGCCGAGGACGTCATCGCCTGCCTCGACCTCTCCGGCACGACCGCCGTCGTGACCGGGGGCTACTCCGGACTCGGTCTGGAAACCACCCGGGTCCTGGCCGCCGCCGGGGCCCGGGTCATCGTTCCGGCACGCCGGCCAGGCCGCGCCCGCGCCGCTCTCGCGGATGTGGACGGTTGCGACGTCATCCCCATGGATCTGGCGGATCTCGGCAGCGTGCGCGCCGCCGCCGCACAGATCAATGACTCCCTCGACAGGCTCGACCTCCTCATGGCCGTCGCCGGCGTCATGGCCACCCCTGAGCGACGCGTCGGGCCCGGCTGGGAGGGCCAGCTCGCCATCAATCACTTCGGACACTCCGTCCTCGCCTGCGAGCTTTACCCGCTCCTGGCCGCCGCCGGCGGTGCGCGCGTCGTCGTCAACAGCTCCGCCGGGCACACCTTGACCGACATCCGCTGGCACGACCCGCACTTCCGTACCGGCTACGACAAGTGGCTGGCCTACGGTCAGGCCAAGACCGCCAACGCCCTGTTCGCCGTGCAGCTCGACGCCCTCGGGCGAGGCGACGGCGTCCGGGCGTTCGCCCTCCACCCGGGCAAGATCATCACTGGTCTCCAGCGAGAGATGACGCTCCAGGAGCAGATCGAACGCGGCTGGGTGGACGAGCACGGCACCGTGATCGGCGCCGGCTTCAAGACGCCCGCCCAGGGCGCCGCCACCGGCCTGTGGGCCGCCACCTCCCCGCTCCTCGACGGCCACGGCGGGCTCTACCTCGAGGACTGCGACGTCGCGCGTGTCTCCGCCCCCGACGAGCCCATGGACGACGGCGGTGTCCGCGCCTACGCCGTCGACCCCGACGCAGCCGCACGGCTGTGGGACCTGTCCGTCGCGGCGACCGGCGCCACCTTGGTCACGCGATGAGCCCGCGCTCTGCATGCGCCGGGCGACGGCCGCTGCGGCACTCGGCGCGGGACGGGAAGCCTTCGGCCTCATCGCGGCCGGCCCGGGCCGGCTCATCCGGCGATCCGCTGTCACCGGGGGCGGAGGGGCCCGGGTAGGGCTCACCGCAACGCACCTCTTACGCCCGCATCACGGCTCGAGAGCGGCATCACCGATGTCCAGCCCTCCTGCACCCGGGCACCCGGCGGCGCGGACGGGCCCGGGGGGACCGTTCGCGCCGCCCCGGCGGGCCGGTCAGTCGGCCGGGGCCAGCAGGCGGGTCAGCGACCGGCGGGAGTCCTGGAGGCGGGAGATGCGTTCCTCGATGCCGTGCAGCTGGTCGAGGAGGACCGGGGTCAGGCAGGGTTCGACCTCGGCGTCGCTGCCGCACACGCAGTCCAGGACCTCGCGGATCACGCGGGTGGGCAGGCCCGCGTCGAGCAGGGCGCGGATGCGGCGGACGGTCCGGGGCGCGTCGGCGTCGTAGACGCGCTGGCCGCCGGGGGTGCGTGCGGCGTCGAGCAGGCCCTGTTCCTCGTAGTAGCGCAGCAGCCGGACGCTGACTCCGGTCGCGCGGGACAGCTCCCCTATTCTCATGTGATCCCCCTCACATCGCCTTGAAGCTCACATCCATGTGAGCTCCTACGGTCGCAGACATGACGAACACGACGGACTCGACGATATTCCGGATCGGCGGCGACCTCGCCGTACGGCGGATCGGTTACGGCACGATGCGGCTGGCGGGTGCCCCGCACGAACGGGGCGGCATGACCGCTCCCATCTGGACGGCGCCCACCGACCGGGCGGAGTCGATCGCCCTGCTGCGCCGGGCCGTCGACCTCGGGGTGAACTTCTTCGACACCGCCGACGCCTACGCCCTGGGGGCCGGTGAGGAGCTGCTGGCCGAGGCCCTGCACCCCTACCGCGACGGTGTGGTGATCGCGACCAAGGCGGGGGTGGTGCGGCCGAGTCCCACGGAGTGGATCACGCACGGCCATCCCGCCTATCTGCGTCAGCAGGCCGAGCTGAGCCTGCGGCGGTTGCGTACCGACCGCATCGACCTGTTCCAGCTGCACCGCATCGACCCCGCCTACCCCCTCGCCGACCAGATCGGCGCGCTGCGGCAGCTGCAGGAGGAGGGCAAGATCCGGCACATCGGGCTGTCGGAGGTGACGGTGGAGGAGCTGACGGCGGCCTCGCGGATCGCGCCGGTCGCGAGCGTGCAGAACGTCTACAACCTGGCCGAGCGCGGCCACGATGCCGTGATCGACCACACCGCGGAGCGCGGGATCGCCTTCCTGCCGTACTTCCCGGTCGCGCGGGGCGAGCACGCGGCGGACGGCGGCCCGCTGGCGGCGGTCGCCGAGGAGGTGGGCGCCACCCGGTCCCAGGTCGCGCTGGCCTGGCTGCTGCACCGCGCCCCGAACGTGATCCCCATTCCGGGTACCTCCTCCCCCGCCCACCTGGCGGAGAACGTGGACGCCCTGCGGGTGTCCCTGACCGAGGAGCAGATCAAGCGCCTGACGGCCTGAATCCCCGGCCCGCCCCCGGCCCCGGCCCGCCCCGGCCCCGGGGCCGCTTCGGGGAACCGCCGGCCGCCGGACACGCGCCGCGCAAAAGCCCGCCGGGCACGCGCCGCGCAAAAGCCCGCCGGACACGCACCGCGCAAAAGCCCGCCGGGCACGCCTCGCGCGCGGGCGCCCTGGACGCGCGCCGCGCGCAGACGCCCCGGACATGCGGCGGCGCCTGCCCAATCGTCCGGTCGGGGACAGGGGCAGGCGCCGTCTGTGTTCCGTACGCCTTTGTACGGGACGTCTCTTCGGGCCGCCGGACCGCCGGGGGGCGGTCCGTCAGCCGGTCGGGGCCGTCAGACCGCGAGCGCGCGGTCGGTCGGCCGGATCGGGGCCGGCAGGTCGCTGGCCCCGGTCAGGTAGCGGTCGACGCCGCGGGCGGCCGAGCGGCCCTCGGCGATCGCCCACACGATCAGGGACTGTCCGCGGCCGGCGTCGCCGGCGACGAACACGCCCGGAACGTTGGTCTGGAAATCGGCGTCGCGGGCGATGTTACCGCGTGCGTCGAGCTCCAGGCCGAACTGGTCCACCAGACCGTTGTCCCGGTCGGTGCCGGTGAAGCCCATGGCGAGGGTGACCAGCTGGGCGGGGATCTTGCGCTCGGTGCCCGGCTTGGGGGTGAGCTTGCCGTCGACGAACTCGACCTCGGTCAGGTGCAGCCACTGGACGTTGCCGTCCTCGTCGCCCTCGAAGTGGGTGGTGGAGACGGAGTAGACCCGCTCGCCGCCCTCCTCGTGGGCCGAGGTGACCTTGTAGAGCATGGGGAAGGTCGGCCAGGGCTGGGAGGCCGGGTCCCGCTCGTCGTTCGGGCGGGGCATGATCTCCAGCTGGGTGACGGAGAGCGCGCCCTGGCGGTGGGCGGTGCCCACGCAGTCGGCGCCGGTGTCGCCGCCGCCGATGACGACGACGTGCTTGCCCTCGGCGGTGATCGGCGGGGTGACGTAGTCGCCTTCCTGGACCTTGTTGGCCAGGGGCAGGTACTCCATCGCCTGGTGGATGCCCTTGAGCTCGCGGCCGGGGACCGGCAGGTCGCGGGCGGTGGTGGCGCCGACGGCCAGGACGACCGCGTCGTACCGCTTCTTCAGGTCGGTCGCCGGCAGGTCGCGGCCGATCTCGACGCCGGTACGGAAGCGGGTGCCCTCCGCGCGCATCTGCTCGATACGGCGGTTGATGTGCCGCTTCTCCATCTTGAACTCGGGGATGCCGTAGCGCAGCAGGCCCCCGATGCGGTCGGCGCGCTCGTAGACGGCGACCGTGTGGCCGGCGCGGGTGAGCTGCTGGGCGGCGGCCAGGCCCGCCGGGCCGGAGCCGACGACGGCGACCGTCTTGCCCGACAGGCGCTCGGGGATCTGCGGGGCGACGTCCCCGGTCTCCCACGCCTTGTCGATGATGGAGACCTCGACGTTCTTGATGGTGACCGGCGGCTGGTTGATGCCGAGCACGCACGCCGACTCGCACGGAGCGGGGCACAGGCGGCCGGTGAACTCCGGGAAGTTGTTGGTGGCGTGCAGGCGCTCGGAGGCGGCCTGCCAGTCCTCGCGGTAGGCGTAGTCGTTCCACTCGGGGATCAGGTTCCCCAGCGGGCAGCCGTTGTGGCAGAACGGGATGCCGCAGTCCATGCAGCGGCTGGCCTGCTTGCTGATGATCGGCAGCAGGGAGCCGGGGACGTAGACCTCGTTCCAGTCCTTGACGCGCTCCTGGACGGGGCGGGTCCGGGCGACCTCGCGGCCGTGGTTGAGAAAGCCCTTGGGATCAGCCATTGGTCGCCGCCTCCATCATCTTCTCGGTGATCTCGGTCTCGGAGAGACCGGCTCGCTCGGCGGCGTCCTTGGCGGCGAGCACTGCCTTGTACGTGCTGGGGATGATCTTGCTGAAGCGTTCCACGGACGCGGACCAGTCGGCGAGCAGCTTCCCGGCGACCGTGGAGCCGGTCTCCTCGGCGTGGCGGCGCACCACGTCGTGCAGCCACTGCTTGTCGGTGTCGTCCAGCGCCTCGATGGCGCCGAGGTTGCCGGCGTTGACGTTGTCGCGGTCCAGGTCGATGACGTAGGCGATGCCGCCGGACATGCCGGCCGCGAAGTTGCGCCCGGTCTCGCCGAGGACGACCGCGTGTCCGCCGGTCATGTACTCGCAGCCGTGGTCGCCCACGCCCTCGGAGACGACCAGCGCGCCGGAGTTGCGGACGCAGAACCGTTCGCCGACCTTGCCGCGCAGGAACATCTCGCCGCCGGTGGCGCCGTAGCCGATGGTGTTGCCGGCGATGACGCTGTACTCGGCGAGGTGGTCGGCGCCGCGGTCCGGGCGGACGATGATCCGTCCGCCGGAGAGGCCCTTGCCGACGTAGTCGTTGGCGTCGCCTTCCAGGCGCAGCGTGACGCCGCGCGGGACGAAGGCGCCGAAGGACTGGCCGGCGGATCCGGTGAAGGTGATGTCGATGGTGTCGTCGGGCAGGCCCGCGCCGCCGAACTTCTTCGTCACCTCGTGGCCGAGCATGGTGCCGACCGTGCGGTTGATGTTGCGGATGGCGACCCGGGCGCGCACGGGCTGGGCCTCGGTGGCGTCGTTCGCGGCGAGGGCGTCGGCGGCGAGCTTGATCAGCTCGTTGTCGAGTGCCTTCTCCAGGCCGTGGTCCTGGGCGGCGATCTGGTGGCGGACGGCGCCCTCGGGCAGCTCGGGCACGTGGAACAGCGGCTCCAGGTTGAGGCCCTGTGCCTTCCAGTGGTTCACCGCGCGGGTGACGTCGAGGACCTCGGCGTGGCCGACGGCCTCCTCGATGGAGCGGAAGCCCAGCTCGGCGAGGATCTCGCGGACCTCCTCGGCGATGAACTGGAAGAAGTTCACCACGTATTCGGCCTTGCCGGAGAACCGGTCCCTGAGGGTCGGGTTCTGGGTGGCGATGCCGACCGGGCAGGTGTCCAGGTGGCACACGCGCATCATGACGCAGCCGGAGACGACCAGCGGGGCGGTGGCGAAGCCGAACTCCTCGGCGCCGAGCAGCGCGGCGATGACGACGTCGCGGCCGGTCTTGAGCTGGCCGTCGGTCTGGACGACGATCCGGTCGCGCAGGCCGTTGAGCAGCAGGGTCTGCTGGGTCTCGGCCAGGCCGAGCTCCCAGGGGCCGCCCGCGTGCTTGAGGGAGGTCAGCGGGGAGGCGCCGGTGCCGCCGTCGTGGCCGGAGATGAGGACGACGTCCGCGTGGGCCTTGGAGACACCGGCGGCGACGGTGCCGACGCCGACCTCGGAGACCAGCTTGACGTGGATGCGCGCCTGGGGGTTGGCGTTCTTCAGGTCGTGGATGAGCTGGGCGAGGTCCTCGATGGAGTAGATGTCGTGGTGCGGCGGCGGGGAGATGAGGCCGACGCCGGGGGTGGAGTGGCGGGTCTTGGCGACCCACGGGTAGACCTTGTGGCCGGGGAGCTGGCCGCCCTCGCCGGGCTTGGCGCCCTGGGCCATCTTGATCTGGATGTCGTCGGCGTTGACCAGGTACTCGCTGGTGACGCCGAAGCGGCCGGAGGCGACCTGCTTGATGGCGGACCGGCGGGCCGGGTCGTACAGGCGCTCGGGGTCCTCGCCGCCCTCACCGGTGTTGGACTTGCCGCCCAGCTGGTTCATGGCGATGGCGAGGGTTTCGTGCGCCTCCTGGGAGATGGAGCCGTACGACATGGCGCCGGTGGAGAACCGCTTGACGATCTCGCTGGCCGGTTCGACCTCCTCGACCGGGATGGGGCCCCGGCCGGACTTGAAGCCGAACAGGCCGCGCAGCGTCATCAGCCGCTCGGACTGCTCGTTCACGCGCTCGGTGTACTTCTTGAAGATGTCGTAGCGGCCGGTGCGCGTGGAGTGCTGGAGGCGGAAGACCGTCTCGGGGTCGAACAGGTGCGGTTCGCCCTCGCGGCGCCACTGGTACTCGCCGCCGATCTCCAGCGCCCGGTGCGCGGGTGCGATGCCGCTGGCCGGGTACGCCTTGGCGTGGCGGGCGGCGACTTCCTGGGCGATGACGTCGATGCCGACGCCGCCGATCTTGGTGGCGGTGCCGTTGAAGTACTTCTCCACGAAGGTCTCGTCCAGGCCGACGGCCTCGAAGACCTGGGCGCCGCGGTAGGAGGCGACGGTGGAGATGCCCATCTTGGACATGACCTTCAGTACGCCCTTGCCGAGGGCGTAGATGAGGTTGCGGATGGCCTGCTCGGGCTCGATGCCGGGCAGGAAAGTGCCGGCGCGGACCAGGTCCTCGACGGACTCCATCGCCAGGTAGGGGTTGACGGCGGCGGCGCCGTAGCCGATGAGCAGGGCGACGTGGTGGACCTCGCGGACGTCGCCGGCCTCGACCAGCAGGCCCACCTGGGTGCGCTGCTTGGTGCGGATGAGGTGGTGGTGGACGGCCGCGGTGAGCAGCAGCGACGGGATCGGCGCGTGCTCGGCGTCGGAGTGCCGGTCGGACAGGACGATCAGGCGGGCGCCGTTGGCGATGGCGGCGTCGGCCTCGGCGCAGATCTCCTCGATGCGGGCGGCGAGGGCCTCGCCGCCGCCGTGCACCCGGTACAGGCCGGACAGGGTCGCGGCCTTGAAACCGGGCATGTCGCCGTCGGCGTTGATGTGGATGAGCTTGGCCAGCTCGTCGTTGTCGATCACCGGGAAGGGCAGCACGACGGAGCGGCAGGAGGCGGCGGTCGGCTCCAGCAGGTTGCCCTGCGGGCCCAGCGACGAGCGCAGGCTGGTGACGAGCTCTTCGCGGATGGCGTCCAGCGGCGGGTTGGTGACCTGCGCGAACAGCTGGGTGAAGTAGTCGAACAGCAGTCGCGGGCGCTCGGAGAGGGCCGCGATGGGCGAGTCGGTGCCCATGGAGCCGATCGGCTCCGCACCGGTCTTGGCCATCGGCGCGAGGATGACGCGCAGCTCTTCCTCGGTGTAGCCGAAGGTCTGCTGGCGGCGGGTGACCGAGGCGTGGGTGTGGACGATGTGCTCGCGCTCGGGCAGGTCGCCCAGCTCGATCTCGCCGGCCTCCAGCCACTCGGCGTACGGCTTCTCCGCCGCGAGCTGGGCCTTGATCTCGTCGTCCTCGATGATGCGGTGCTCGGCGGTGTCGACGAGGAACATCTTGCCGGGCTGCAGGCGGCCCTTGCGGACGACCTTGGCGGGGTCGATGTCGAGGACGCCGACCTCGGAGCCGAGGACGACGAGGCCGTCGTCGGTGACCCAGTAGCGGCCGGGGCGCAGACCGTTGCGGTCCAGGACGGCGCCGACCTGGGTGCCGTCGGTGAAGCAGACGCAGGCCGGGCCGTCCCAGGGCTCCATCATCGTGGAGTGGTACTGGTAGAAGGCGCGGCGGGCCGGGTCCATGGAGTCGTGGTTCTCCCACGCCTCCGGGATCATCATGAGCACCGAGTGGGGCAGCGAACGGCCGCCCAGGTGCAGCAGTTCCAGCACCTCGTCGAAGGAGGCCGAGTCGGAGGCGTCGGGGGTGCAGACCGGGAAGACGCGCTCCAGGCTCTTGCCGTCGGGGCCGAACAGGCCGGAGGCGAGCTGGGACTCGCGGGCGGCCATCCAGTTGCGGTTGCCCTTGACCGTGTTGATCTCGCCGTTGTGCGCGACGAAGCGGTAGGGGTGGGCCAGCGGCCACGACGGGAAGGTGTTGGTGGAGAACCGGGAGTGCACGAGCGCGATCGCGGAGGCGAAGCGGCGGTCGGACAGGTCCGGGAAGAAGGGCTCCAGCTGGCCGGTGGTCAGCATGCCCTTGTAGACGAGGGTCCGCGCGGACAGCGACGGGAAGTAGACGCCCGCCTCGCGCTCGGCGCGCTTGCGCAGCACGAACGCCTTGCGGTCCAGGGCGATGCCGCGGGAGGCGCCGTCGGTGACGAAGAGCTGGCGGAAGACCGGCATGGTCGAGCGGGCGGTGGCGCCCAGCAGGTCGGGGGCGACCGGGACCTCGCGCCAGCCGAGGACGGTCAGGCCCTCGCCGGCGGCGATCGTCTCGATGTGTGAGACGGCGTCCTCGGTGCCCTCCACCGGCAGGAAGGCGATGCCGACGGCGTAGGCGCCGGCCTCGGGCAGCTCGAATCCGGCCACCTCGCGCAGGAACGCGTCCGGCACCTGGGACAGCAGACCGGCGCCGTCACCGGAGTCGGGCTCGGAGCCGGTGGCTCCGCGGTGCTCCAGGTTGCGCAGCACGGTGAGTGCCTGGTCGACCAGGGTGTGGGACGCCTCGCCGGTGAGGGTGGCGACGAAGCCGACGCCGCAGGCGTCGTGCTCGTTGCGGGGGTCGTACATACCCTGCGCAGCAGGGCGAGCATCCATGGACGACCAGTTCCGGCCGTTCGTGGAGTGCTGGGACGGCTGGCGCGGCGTACGCATCGGCTCTCCCGTCGTCGTCATGTGGCATGTGGCAGGTGCCGAGGGACGACGTTGGCCCTCTGCGGAGATCTACGGTGAGATCAAAATTTCGTGCAGGTTACATGATGGAGCGGTTCTCGGGAACCGGATACTCCGTTCCAGCATGCGGACACCGCGGGGTCGCGGGCGGGGTGCCGCGCCCGGCGGGAGAAGCTGTGGGGACCGGTACGGACACGATCCGG
Source organism: Streptomyces sp. NPDC006134 (assembly GCF_040628835.1). Classification (NCBI taxonomy): domain Bacteria; kingdom Bacillati; phylum Actinomycetota; class Actinomycetes; order Kitasatosporales; family Streptomycetaceae; genus Streptomyces; species Streptomyces sp. NPDC006134. The sequence continues at coordinate 27,621 of NZ_JBEXTV010000030.1, forward strand.
TCGGATCGGCGCCCGGCGGCCCGAGGGGGGGGTCGGGGAGGGCTCCGTCGCCCGCCCCGCAGACGCGCGGCGGGCCTCGTTGCCCGCAGCGCTTACGGCTCATGCCCGGCGGTCACGCGGCCGAAACCAGCAAGTAACGACTACTTATGCGGACCGGCGTATAAGTCCGAGCCGCGCTATCCTACGGCCGTTCCGAACAGACTGCCCAGGGCGTACGTCACACCGGCCGCCGCGCCGCCGAGGGCGAGCTGCCTGAGGCCGCTGTACCACCAGGTCCGCGCGGTCACCCGGGCCACCACCGCGCCGCACAGGAAGAGCCCGAGCAGCGCCAGCGCCACGGCGGGCCACAGCGCGGTGGCCCCGAGCAGGTAGGGCAGGACGGGCAGCAGGGCGCCCAGCGCGAAGGACCCGAAGGACGACACGGCCGCGACCAGCGGCGAGGGCAGGTCGCCCGGGTCGATGCCCAGTTCCTCGCGGGCGTGGATCTCCAGCGCCTGCTCGGGGTCGCGCGACAGCTGCCGGGCCACTTCGCGGGCGAGCTCCGGCTCGACGCCCCGGGCCGCGTAGAGGGCGGCGAGCTCGGCCTCCTCGTCCTTGGGGTGCTTTCTCAGCTCCCGCCGCTCCACGTCCAGCTCGGCCTCGACGAGCTCGCGCTGCGAGGCGACGGAGGTGTACTCGCCGGCGGCCATGGAGAAGGCGCCCGCGGCCAGGCCCGCCAGTCCGCTGAGCACGATGGTCTGCCGGCCGGCGGCCCCGCCCGCGACACCGGTCATCAGGGCGAGGTTGGAGACCAGGCCGTCCATCGCGCCGAAGACGGCGGGGCGCAGCCAGCCGCCGTTCACGTCCCGGTGCGTGTGGTTGTCGCGGTGCGCCTCGTGCAGGGCCGCTTCGGTCTCGATGATGGCCATGAGGTTCCCCCAGGTGACGTCCGTGGAGCCGCTGCGGGGCTCCCAAGCGCCCTGTTTGGACGCAATCCAACTTTCGACAACACCTAATCTACGTCGGCCATTCCTCGCCCGCCAGCAAGGAAAGGCTGCGCTTACCTGCGCTTTTACCCTCGCGCGCTCATCCGTGAGGGGTAGCGCACAGATGTCGACCGGGTGACGCTGAGGTCACCGAGGCTCGGTGGGACACCGCACCGGGGACAGTTCCGCAAAGGGCCCCGCGCCTTCCGGGGCGCCCCCTGAGAGGAGGCCGCATGGCATCGACCGCCTGCTTTCCCTCGGTCCCGGCGCCCCAGGACGCCGGCGATCTGCGCGAACGGGCGCGCGGCGCGCTGCTCGGCCTGGCCGTCGGAGACGCCCTCGGTGCCCCGGCCGAGAACCTGAAGCCCTCCGAGATCCGCGCCCGCTGGGGCCGCATCACGGGATACGTGGCGGAGGAACCGTCCGGCACCGACGACACCGAGTACGCGATCCTCTCCGGTCTCCTGCTGGCCCGGCACGGCTCCTCACTCACGCCCGCCCACGTGGAGGCGGCCTGGCACGAGTGGATCGCGGACCGCGACGAGGGACCCTTCCGGGGCGCGGGCTTCAGCGAGCGCGGCACCCTGGAGAACCTGCGCCGGGGCCTGGCGGCGCCCATCTCCGCCCAGCACCGCCACGCCTGGAGCGACGGCCTGGCCATGCGGGCCGCGCCGTACGGGGTGTTCGCCGCGGGCCGCCCCGCCGAGGCGGCCCGCCTGGTGGCGATCGACGGCTCGGTCAGCCACGACGGCGAGGGCATCCACGGCGGCCGGGCGGTGGCGGCGGGCGTCGCGGCGGCCATGGCGGGGGCACCGGTCCCCGCGGTCGTCGCCGCCGCCCTGGCCGTCGTACCGGACGACTCCTGGACGGCCCGCTGCCTGCGCCGGGCCGTGACGGCGGCCCACCGCGGCGAACGCGCCGTCCGCTCCGCGGTGGTCGTCGGCGGCTACCCCTGGACCGACCTGGCCCCCGAGGCCGTCGCCCTCGCCTTCGGGGCGTACGCGGCGGCCGACGGCGACTTCCGGGACGCCGTCCTGACCGCCGTCAACATGGGGCGCGACGCCGACACGACCGCCGCGGTGGCCGGCGCCCTGGCCGGGGCGACGCGGGGCGAGTCCGCCATCCCGCCGGAGTGGGCCGCCGCGATCGGCCCGGCCCGCGGCAGCTGCCTGCCGGCGATGGCCGGCCGCCATGTGCTGGAGGTGGCGGAGCTGCTGACGCGCGGGGACCCCGCCGAACCGCCCCCGCGCCCCGGCGGACGGCCGTCCCCGGTCCCGTCCGGGCCCGCGCCGGCACCGGGCGGGGGTCCCACCGCGGGCTCACGGGCCGACGAGGGACCGCCTCCGCCGACGCCCGCCATCACTCCCACTCCCACGTCCACGCCCACGCCCACGCCCACGTCCACGCCCACGTCCACGCCCACGTCCACGCCTGTGGACGCGCCCGCACCCGTACCCGTGAACGTTTCCGCCTTCGCGCCCACGAGCGCTCCCGGCCTGAGCACATCCGCTCCCGCGAGCACTCCCGGCCCGAACACCCCCACCCCCGTAAGCACTCCCGGCCCGAACGCGTCCGTACAGACCGGCCAGGCACCGCCCCCGGCCCCCGGCGCACCACCACCGCCCCCGGGCGGTGCCCCCGCCCCCGGCCCGCCCGGCCGGGGACCGGCACCCACACCGGCCACTTCCGCATCCGCGCCCTCACCCGCGCCCCTCCCCTACCCGGCCGGTACCGCGGAGGCACGGCCGTGACCCGGGCCCGCCCGGCGGGCGACGAACCGGCCACGACGGCGTACGTCGCCCCGCCCGGCACGCCGCAGCAGCCACCGCCCGCCGGGAACGGCCACCACCCCGGCCCCGGCCCCACCGCGCCGGCACCGGCCGGCTCCCCCGGCAATCCGGCGCCGGCCGGCTCCCCCGCCCCGCCCCGCGACACCCACCGCCCCCGCCGCGTCGAGGGCCTCCTCCTCGGTCTCGCCGCCGGTGACGCCGCCGGCTGGCCGGCCGCCCGGCACCGGGCCGCGCGGATGCCCGAGTGGACCCGGCGTCTGACCCGCGAACTGGACACCTTCGCCGAGCAGAACGCGACCACCACCCTCCCCGTGCCCATCGCCCTCAACCAGCCGCCGGAGCCGCTGCGCCTGGGCCCGTCGGACGACGCGGAGTGGGCGGCGTTCGCGGCGGAGGCGGTGCTGCGGGCCGGGGACGACACCGCGCTCGGGGATCTGAGCCGCGAGCGCCGGATGCGGGCCGCCATCGACCTGACCTGGAACGCCGTCGCCAGCGAGGTCGCGGCCGCCGCCGAACGCGCCCCCGAGGTGGAGTCCGCCGTCCTGCCGCTGCGCGCCCGGATCTCCGTGCGGGCCGGCCTCGGCAACCTCGCCACCGGCCTGCGCCCGCCCGCCACCGGCCACGACAACCCGCACTACTTCGACGACGCGGCCTGCGTCCGCGCCTGCGTCCTGGCCGTCGCCCATCCCGGCGACCCCGAAGGCGCCGCCGGCCTCGCCGAGTTCGACGCCCGCTACACCCAGGACGGCGACGGCGTGCACGGCGCACGGGCGATGGCGGCGGCGCTCGCGTGCGCCCTCGCCGGCGACGGCGTACGCGCCTGCGTGACGGCCGCGCTCGCCCAGCTGCCCGAGGAGACGGAGATCGGCCGCAACGCCCGGCAGGCGCTGGCGCTGGCGGCGGACGCCGAGAGCACCTTCGCCCTGATCCCCCTGCTGGAGCACCAGATCGTCGACCACGTCTACAGCTACGGCATCGCCGCCGCCGAGACGGTGCCGGTCGCCCTCGCCCTGGCCACCGCCGCCCGCGGCCGGATCGCGCGGGCGGTGCCGGCGGCGGCCTGCCTGTCCCGGGTCGCGGACTCCGCCCCGGCGCTGGCGGGCGCCCTGACCGGCGCCCTCGGCGGCGGCGCGGCGATCCCGGCCTCCTGGCGGGACGCCTGCCGCACGCTCTCCGGATGCGTCCTGCCCCGGCTCACCGGCACGGACCTGGTGGAACTCGCCGAACTCCTCGAAGCCACACAACCGGCCCGCCCCGGAGGATGATGCGGCCCATGACACCCAAACCGGAACAAAACACCCGAAGCAGACCGACCGGAACGGCGAGTCTGGCGGAGCGGATCACCGGCGCCCTGGTCGGCGCGGCCGTCGGCGACGCGCTCGGCGGCCCCGTCGAGGGCTACTCCCCCGAGCAGATCCTCGAACGCCACGGGGGCCGCGTCCACGGCGTGGTCGGCCCCTGGCACGGCGACGCCTGGCGCACCGCCCGCCCCCTCGCGCCGTACCACAAGGGCGACGGCCACGTCACCGACGACACGTTGATGACGCACGCCCTGGTCCGGGTCTACGCCACCGTCCGCGACCACCTCGACGCCTACGCGGTCGCCGGGCACCTGGTCCCGGACCTGATGACGCACCCGCGCTGGATCCCGGAGCTGGAGACCGAGGCGCTCCCCCTCCAGCGGATCTTCCTGGCGGAGAAGTGGCTGGTGGCCCGGCTGCACTACGGCCACGTCGATCCGCGCGAGGCCGGCGTCGGCAACATCGTCAACTGCGGTGCCGCGATGTACATGGCGCCGGTCGGCCTGGTCAACGCCGCGAACCCGGCGGGCGCGTACGCCGAGGCGCTCGACGTCGCGGGGGCGCACCAGTCGTCGTACGGCCGTGAGGCGGCCGGTGTCTTCGCGGCGGCGGTGGCGGCGGCCTGCGCGCCCGGCGCGACCCCGGAGTCGGTGGTCGCGGCCTGCCTGTCCCTGGCGAAGGACGGCACGCGGGCGGCGATCGAGCAGGTCTGCGAGACGGCCTCCCGCCACACGGACTTCGAGTCCGCGCTGGTCCCGCTGCGGGCGGCGGTGGCCCCGTACGACACGGTGGGCCCCGACTACCGCGCCCCGTCCCTGGGCGCCCGCCGCCCCTCCCGGCTGCACGCCGTCGAGGAACTGCCCGTCGCGCTCGGCATGCTGGTCGTCTCCGGCGGCGACTACCGCCACGCGGTGCTCGGCGCGGTGAACTACGGCCGCGACTGCGACTCCATCGCCACGATGGCGGGGGCGCTGTGCGGGGCCCTGGGCTCCCCGGTCCCGCGGGAGTGGGCGGAGACGGTCGCGGAGGCGAGCCGCCTGGACCTGTGGCAACCGGCGGCCACCCTCACCGAGGTGGCCCGGGAGGTCTTCGCCCGGGACGTCCGCCGGCGCCGCGCCCACGAGCGGGCGTTCGCCGCACTCGACCCGCGGACCGGCCCGGAGACCTCGCCCGGCTCCCGCGCGCAAGACCCACACGACACACAGCACGTACGAGATGAACAAGACGTACGAGATGCGCGAGCCGCACACGGCAGACACGGAGCACAAGCCGCACACGCGGACACGCGCGAGCGGACGGACGGAGACGGCCCCGGACCCGCGACCGCCCCCGTGGCCGCCCCCGTGACCGCCCCCGCGGCCGAGCCACCGGCGGGAATCGGGAGCCCGGCATGCTCCGACTGACCTGGGTCCAGCCCGAGGACCTGATCGGCCACGAACTGCGCCAGGCGGCCCTGGACGGCCGCGAACCGTCGGCGATCGCGGCGCGCTGGCGGGCGGCGGGCGGCTGCGACGCCCCGGCCCGGGCGGGCGCGTCGCCCGGCCCCGTCTCCCGCTACCTGCGCCTGCTGGCCTGCGATCTCCTGGACGAACTGGCCGACCTGCCCAGCACGCTGGCGGACGCCGAACCGACGGACCTGGCACGGATCAAGGCCCTGTGCCCGCAGTGGCCGGCCCGCCCCGAGCCCGCCTTCTCCGCTCCCCTGCGCCCCCGCCTGGAAGCCGCCTGGCTCGGCCGGGCCGTCGGCTGCCTCCTCGGCAAACCCGTCGAGAAACTCCCTCTCGACGGCATCCGCGCCCTCGCCCGGGCCACCGGGAACTGGCCTCTGTCCACGTACTTCACCGCCCGCGGCGTCCCCGAGGAGCTCGCCGCGCGCCACCCCTGGAACCGCCGCTCGGCGGCGACCTCCCTCGCCGAGAACATCGACGGCATGCCCGAGGACGACGACCTCGACTACCCCCTGGTCAACCTGCTGCTCCTGAAGCGCCACGGCCGCGCCTTCACCACCGCCGACGTGGCCCGCGTCTGGCTGGACGAACTGCCCGCCGGCCGCACCTTCACCGCCGAACGCGTCGCCTACCGCAACCTGCTGTGCGGCCTGGAACCCCCGCACACCGCCCGCCACCGCAACCCCTTCCGCGAGTGGATCGGCGCCCTGATCCGTGCCGACGTGCACGGCTGGACCAACCCCGGCGACCCGGGTGCCGCGGCCGAACAGGCCCACCGCGACGCGGTCCTCACCCACACCGCCAACGGCGTCTACGCGGCGATGTTCGCGGCGGCCGTCATCGCCTGTGCCGCCACCGGCTCCCACGACGTCCACGCCTGCCTGCGCACCGGCCTGGCCGTCGTCCCGCCCGGCTCGCGCCTGGCCCGCGCCGTCCGCCACGCCGTCCGGCTCGCCGAGACCCACGACGACTTCGACGACGTCGTCGACGCCCTCCACGCCACCCACTCCCCCGCCCACCACTGGGTGCACGCCGTCCCCAACACCGCCCTGATCGCCGCCGCCCTCACCCACGCCGACGGCGACTTCACCGGCTCGATCTGCCGCGCCGTCTCCGGCGGCTGGGACACCGACTCCAACGGGGCGACGGCCGGCAGCGTCGCCGCCCTGCTGGCCGGCTCCCCCGCCGCCCTCCCCGACCGCTGGACCGCCCCGCTCAAGAACCGCCTGTCCGCCTCCGTCGCCGACTTCGACGGCACCGGCTTCGACGCCCTCGCCCACCTCACCCACCGGGAGGCCACCCGCCCATGACCGGCATCGTCGTGCTCGGCAGCACGCACATGGATCTCGCCGCCTACGTCGAGAAGGCCCCGCGGCACGGGGAGACCGTGCCGGGACGGGAGCTCCGCGCGACCCCCGGCGGCAAGGGCGCCGGCCAGGCCGTCGCGGCGGGCAGCCTGCACGCGGCCCGGGGCACCGAGCCGCTGACCGTGCCCGCGCCCCGGGTCACCGCCGTGGACTCCACCGGCGCCGACGGCACCTTCGCCGGCGCGCTCGCGGTGGCGCTCGGCGAGGACCGGCCCGTACGTGAGGCGCTGGCGTGGGCGGCCACGGCGGCGTCCCCGTCCGTGCAGCGGCCCGGGGCATCGACGCCGCGCCGCACCGAGACCGAGGCGAGGTACGCGTCATGACCCCCACCACCCCCCAATCCTCCACCACCCCGCAGTCCCCCACCACCTCCCAGCCCTCCACCACCTCCCAGCCCTCCACCGGCTCCCACTCCCCCACCCACCCCGCGCCCCTGTCCGGCCTGCGCGTCCTGGACCTGGCCACCTTGTTCGCCGGCCCGCTCGCCGCCACCCTGCTCGGCGACTTCGGCGCCGAGGTCGTCAAAATCGAGCACCCCGCGAAACCCGACCCGTCGCGCGGTCACGGCCCGTCGAAGGACGGCGTGGGCCTGTGGTGGAAAATGCTCGGCCGCAACAAGCGCGCCATCACCCTGGACCTGTCCAGACCCGGCGGCCGCAAGACCCTGCTCCGCCTCGCCGCGACCGCCGACGTGATCGTGGAGAACTTCCGCCCCGGCACCCTGGAGCGGTGGGACCTCGGCTGGGACGAGCTGTCCGCCGTCAACCCCCGCCTGGTCCTGGCCCGCGTCACCGGCTTCGGCCAGTTCGGCCCGTACGCGCACCGGCCCGGCTTCGGCACCCTCGCCGAGGCGATGAGCGGCTTCGCCGCGATGACCGGCGAACCGGACGCGCCGCCGACCCTGCCGCCGTTCGGCCTCGCCGACTCCATCGCGGGCCTGGCCACCGCGTACGCCGTGCTGACCGCGCTCGCCGCCCGGGACCGCACCGGCGAGGGCCAGGTCGTCGACATGGCCCTCATCGAGCCGATCCTGACCGTGCTGGGCCCGCAGCCGATCTGGTACGACCAGCTCGGCCACGTCCAGCCGCGCACCGGCAACCGTTCCCAGAACAACGCCCCGCGCAACACCTACCGCACCGCCGACGGCACCTGGGTCGCCGTCTCCACCTCCGCGCAGTCGGTCGCCGAACGCGTGATGCGCCTGGTGGGCCGCCCCGACCTGACCGACGAACCGTGGTTCGCCACCGGCGCCGGCCGCGCCCGCCACGCCGACGTCTTGGACGAGGCGGTCGGCGGCTGGATCGCCCGTCACTCCCGCGCCGACGTCCTGGCCGCCTTCGAGAAGGCCGAGGCGGCGGTGGCCCCCGTGCAGGACGTCCGCGACGTGATGGCCGACCCGCAGTACCGGGCCCTGGGCACCATCACCACCGTCGACGACCCCGAACTGGGCCCTGTGCGCATGCAGAACGTCCTCTTCCGCCTCTCCGCCACCCCGGGCGCGATCCGCTGGGCGGGCCGCCCGCACGGCGCGGACACCGAGGAGGTCCTCACCGAGCTGGGCCTGACCCGCACCGACGTCAAGGCGCTGCGCGAGGAGGGCGCCGTATGACCCGTACGACGACCGCCACCGGGCCCGGACCGGCCGCCACCGGGCCCGCTTCCGCCACGGAGCCCGGGACGACCGCCACCGGACCCGCCTCCGCCGCCGCCCACCCCCCGGCCGCCGCTCCCGCCCCGGCACCCGCCGCCCGCCACGCCGCGCCCACCGCCCCGCCCCGTCCGCCGGCTGCCCCGCTGACCTGGCTGTACGCCCCCGGCGACCGCCCCCAGGTGGTGGCCAAGGCCCTGGCGGCGGGCGCCGACGTGGTGGTGGTCGACCTGGAGGACGCGGTCGCCCCGGAGCGCAAGGGGTACGCCCGCGCGGCCACCACCGAACTGCTCGGCGAGGCCCAGCCGGTGCCGGTCCACGTCCGGGTGAACGCCCTGGACGGCCCGCTGGCGCGGGCGGACCTGGAGGCGGTGGCCGGCCTGCCCGGCCTGTCCGGGCTGCGGCTGCCGAAGGTGACCTGCCCGGAGCAGATCGCCGCCGTCGCCGAGGCCACCGCCCGGACCGGCCGGGGCGGCCCGCCGCTGTACGCGCTCCTGGAGTCCGCCCTGGGTGTCGAGCGGGCCTACGCCCTCGCCCGCGCCCACCCCGCCCTGCGCGGCATCGCGCTCGGCGAGGCGGATCTGCGGGCCGACCTGGGCGTGCGCGAGGACGCCGGCCTGGACTGGTCCCGCTCCCGGGTGGTGGTGGCGGCGCGGGCGGCGGGCCTGGCCCCGCCCGCGCAGTCGGTCCATCCCGACACCCGCGACCTGGAGGGGCTGGCTGCCTCCTGCGCCCACGGCCGGGCCCTGGGCTTCCTGGGCCGTGCCGCCATCCACCCCCGCCAGCTGCCGATCATCGAGCGCGCCTATCTGCCCACCGCGCGGGAGCTGGAGGAGGCGGAGACGATCGTGGAGGCGGCGACGGAACGGCCGGGCGCCCAGGCGCTGGCGGACGGCCGCTTCGTCGACGCGGCCGTGGTGGCGGCGGCACGGCGGACCCTGTCGCTGGCCCGCCGCCCCTGACACACGCCGAGGGCGCCCGGGGAACCCCCGGGCGCCCTCGGCGCCGTACGGCGCACGACCGGCCGGCCGTCAGCTCTTCCCGGCCGAGTCGGCCTTGTCCTCCGCCTTGCCCGTACCGGCGCCCTTCGCGCTCCCCGCGTCCGGACCGGCGCCCTCGTCGGCGCCCTCGCCGGCGCCGGAGGAACCGGACGGCGCGTCACCGGCCTTGCCGTCCTCCTCCTCGCCCCCATCGCCGGGGGTCTGCGCACCCGGCTCGACCACCGTCTCCCGGCCCGGCCGCTTCCTCGCCGACACGACGATGTACGTCACCGCCAGCAGGAACACCAGGAGCGCGGTCCAGTTGTTGAGCCTGAGGCCCAGGATGTGGTGGGCTTCGTCGACGCGCATGTACTCGATCCAGAAGCGGCCGGCGCAGTACGCGGCGACGTACAGCGCGAACGCCCGCCCGTGGCCGAGCCGGAAGCGGCGGTCGGCCCAGATCACCAGCAGGGCGACGCCGACGCACCACAGCGACTCGTACAGGAAGGTCGGGTGGTAGGTGCCCGGGACCCGCCCGTCCGCCGACGAGGTGATCTCCACGGCCCACGGCAGGTCGGTCTTGCGCCCGTACAGCTCCTGGTTGAACCAGTTGCCCCAGCGGCCGATGGCCTGCGCGAGGGCGATGCCGGGCGCGACGGCGTCGGCGTAGGCGGGCATCGGGATGCCGCGGCGGCGGCAGCCGATCCACGCGCCCAGCGCGCCGAGCGCGATCGCGCCCCAGATGCCGAGGCCGCCCTCCCAGACCTTGAAGGCGTCCACCCAGTTCCGGCCCTCGCCGAAGTACAGCTCGTAGTCCGTGATCACGTGGTAGAGCCGACCGCCGACCAGGCCGAAGGGAACGGCCCAGACCGCGATGTCGGCCACCGTCCCGGACCGTCCGCCGCGGGCGATCCAGCGCCTGTTGCCGAGCCAGACGGCGACGAAGACGCCGATGATGATGCAGAACGCGTAGCCGCGCAGCGGAACGGGGCCGAGGTACAGCACCCCGCGCGACGGGCTGGGAATGTAGGCAAGTTCCATGGCAGGGTCGACGCTACCGTGCCGGGCGGGACCCGCGGCGGGCAGCCCGGCTACGGGTCCATAACGGGCGGGCGCCGCCCACGCCGCGCCCCTCGCTCATCCCGTGCTCATCCCGTGCTCATCCCTTGTTCGCGTCCTGCACCATCTGCTTGAGCTTCGCCGGGGTCATCGAGCGGTCCTGGTAGATGTTCCTGCCGTCCAGCAGCACGGTCGGGGTGCCGCGGAAATCACCGGCGCGGAAGGCCTCGCTGGACTTCTCGACCCAGCTGTCGTGCGTGCCGTTCTCCACACACCGGCGGAAGGCGGGCGTGTCGAGGCCGTCGACCTTCCCGGCGAGCTCGATCAGCTTGTCGTTCCGCCCGAACGCGTCGTCGGCCTCGGCGGGCTGGTTGTCGTACAGCACGTCGTGGTACGGCGTGAACTTCCCGGCGTCCTGGGCGCAGGCCGCCGCGTTGGCCGCCTTGCGGGAGCCGCTGCCGCCCATGCCGCCGTCGATGATCGTCGCCAGGCGGTACTCGACCCTGAGCTGTCCGGCGTCGGTCAGTTCGTGGATCGTGGAGCGGTAGGCCTGCTCGAAGCCCTTGCAGGCCGGGCAGCGGAAGTCCTCCCAGATGGTGAGCGTCGACCTGGCGCTCGCCTTGCCGACCGGGATCGCGAGGCTGTCCTCGCCCTGGGCGCCCGAGGGGGCGACGACCGGGCCCGCCGTGTCGCCCTCGTCCTTGCCCGCGTTGGCGGCGATCACGCCGATCACCGCCGCGAGGCCGAGGACGCAGACCACGCTCGCCCCCACGATCAGCGCGCGCCGTCGCTTCTCCGCGCTCTTCTGCTTCTCGCGCTCGACCGCCAGCCGCTGTCGGGCGGTGCGCTTTCCGTCACGGTTCTTCTCGCTCACACCCCGCAGAACGAACCGGGGAGGCGCACCGCGCCTCCCCGGTCCCAGGTCCACCCGTACGAGGGACCCGCGTGAGCTGCCGCCTTGTTACGCCTGTCCGCGCACGCCCCGGGCGAGGTCCGCCGCCAGCGCGCGGACCGCCTCGATGCCGGCCGCGTGGTCGGGGGCGTCCAGCATCCGCTTGACGAAGGCGGAGCCGACGATCACGCCGTCGGCGAAGCCGGCGACCTCGCGGGCCTGGGCGGCGTCGGAGACGCCGAGCCCGACGCAGACGGGCAGGTCGGTGGTGGCGCGGGTGCGCCGCACCAGGTCCTCGGCCTGCGAGCTGACCGAGGCGCGGGTGCCGGTGACGCCCATGAGGGAGGCGGCGTAGACGAAGCCGCTGCCGGCCGCGGTGATCTCGGCGAGCCGCTCGTTCCTGCTGCTGGGCGCGACCACGAAGACGGTGGCGAGGCCGTGCTTGTCGGCGTGTTCCCGCCACAGCGCGGACTCCTGCACCGGCAGGTCGGGCAGGATGCACCCGGCGCCGCCCGCCTCGGCGAGTTCGGCGGTGAACCGCTCGACGCCGTAGCGGTCGATGGGGTTCCAGTACGTCATGACGAGGATCGGCTTGCCGGTGGCCTCGTACGCCTCGCGGACGGTGCGCATCACGTCGGCGATCTTCACGCCGCCGCGCAGGGCGATGTCGTCGGCGGTCTGGATGACCGGGCCGTCGAGGACCGGGTCGCTGTGCGGCAGGCCGACCTCGACGACGTCGGCGCCGCCCTCCAGGGCGGCCTTGACCGCGTCGATGCCGCCGTCCACGGTGGGGAACCCGGCCGGGAGGTAGGCGATGAGGGCGGAGCGGCCCTCGGACTTCGCCGCGGCGAGGGTGTCGCTCAGCAGCTGCACGTTCCCGCTCACTTGGCGTCCCCCTCGATCTCGGCGGTGGCGCCGGCCTCGTCGGCGGCGACCTCGGCGTCGGTGTCGTACAGCCCGAAGTAGCGGGCGGCGGTGTCCATGTCCTTGTCGCCGCGGCCGGAGAGGTTGACGACGATCAGCCCGTCCTTGCCGAGCTCCTTGCCGACCTCCAGGGCGCCGGCCAGCGCGTGGGCGCTCTCGATGGCCGGGATGATGCCCTCGGTGCGCGACAGCAGGCGCAGGGCCTGCATGGCCGCGTCGTCGGTGACCGCGCGGTACTCGCCGCGGCCGGAGTCCTTCAGGTAGGAGTGCTCCGGGCCGATGCCCGGGTAGTCCAGGCCGGCCGAGATGGAGTACGGCTCGGTGATCTGGCCCTCGTCGTCCTGGAGGACGTAGGAGCGGGAGCCGTGCAGGATGCCGGGCTCGCCGGCGGTGAGGGTGGCGGCGTGCTCGCCGGTCTCGATGCCGTGCCCGGCGGGCTCGCAGCCGATGAGGCGGACGGAGGCGTCCGGGATGAAGGCGTGGAAGAGGCCGATGGCGTTGGAGCCGCCGCCCACGCAGGCGATCGCGGCGTCGGGCAGGCGTCCGGCGCGCTCCAGGACCTGGCGGCGGGCCTCGACGCCGATGACGCGGTGGAAGTCGCGGACCATGGCCGGGAAGGGGTGGGGGCCGGCGACGGTGCCGAAGAGGTAGTGGGTGTGGTCGACGTTGGCGACCCAGTCGCGGAACGCCTCGTTGATGGCGTCCTTCAGAGTGCGGCTGCCGGACTTCACGGCGATGACCTCGGCGCCGAGCATGCGCATGCGGGCCACGTTGAGGGCCTGGCGCTCGGTGTCGATCTCGCCCATGTAGATGGTGCAGTCGAGGCCGAAGAGGGCGCAGGCGGTGGCCGTCGCGACGCCGTGCTGGCCGGCGCCGGTCTCCGCGATCACGCGGGTCTTGCCCATGCGCTTGGTGAGCAGGGCCTGGCCCAGCACGTTGTTGATCTTGTGGGAGCCGGTGTGGTTGAGGTCCTCGCGCTTGAGGAAGATCCGGGCGCCGCCGGCGTGCTCGGCGAACCGGGGCACCTCGGTCAGGGCGCTGGGACGGCCGGTGTAGTTCACCAGCAGGTCGTCGAGTTCGCGGGCGAACTCGGGGTCGGCCTTGGCCTTGTCGTACTCGACGGCGACCTCGTCGACGGCGGCGACGAGCGCCTCCGGGATGAACTTGCCGCCGAACGCGCCGAAGTAGCCCTCGGCACTGGGGACGTGACCCTCCGGGTCGGGAATGAAGAATTCGCTGGGCATGCGGAAAGCCTCACGGTGAGTGTGATGGAACACTGATCGCCGTGGGGGCGGGGGTGGTCACCGGCCGGCTGCGGGCCGGATGGGGTTGCTCACGCGCACGCGGCGGAGTCGCCATGCGGACACGGTCCCGCGCCCCTTTCGGGGCGTTGCCATCGCCGCCCGTTCACCTGCCCGGGCTCGTCCCCGATCACGTACCGCACCCGGCGCCCGTGGACCCGGCGCGCGGGCGCGCGGCAGCCGCGCGGGCGGCAGCCACGCGCGAGGCGCGCGTACGGGTCCCTGGCCGGCAGGGTGGTCGGGGGCTTCATCGGGGCCAAGCGTACCGGGGGTCAGTCCCGCCCGTGCCGCAATGCGGGATGTTCGCCCGCCGCCACCAGGTCGGCGACCGCGGTCTTCGGGTCCTTGCCGGTGACGAGGGACTCGCCGACCAGGACGGCGTCGGCGCCGGCGTTGGCGTAGGCGATCAGGTCGTGCGGGCCGCGGACGCCGGACTCGGCGACCTTGACGATGCCTTCGGGGATCTCCGGGGCGACCCGCTCGAAGGTGCCGCGGTCGACCTCCAGCGTCTTCAGGTTGCGGGCGTTGACGCCGATCACCTTGGCGCCCGCGTCGAGGGCGCGGTCGACCTCGTCCTCGTCGTGCACCTCGACCAGCGGGGTGAGGCCGATGGACTCGGCGCGCTCGATGAGCGACTCCAGGGCCGACTGGTCGAGGGCGGCGACGATCAGCAGCGCCAGGTCGGCGCCGTGCGCGCGCGCCTCCCACAGCTGGTACGACGTGACGATGAAGTCCTTGCGCAGCACGGGGATGTCCACGCGCGCGCGCACCGCCTCCAGGTCCGCCAGCGAGCCGCCGAAGCGGCGCTGCTCGGTGAGGACGGAGATGACGGCCGCGCCGCCCGCCTCGTAGTCGGCGGCGAGTCCGGCCGGGTCGGCGATGGCGGCCAGCGCGCCCTTGGACGGGCTGGAGCGCTTGACCTCGCAGATCACCTTGACGCCGTCGCCGCGCAGCGCGGCCAGACCGTCCTTGGGTGCGGGTGCCTTGGCCGCGCGCTCCTTGAGCTCGTCGAGGCTGACGCGCGCCTGCCGCTCCGCGAGGTCGGCACGGACTCCGTCGATGATCTCGTCGAGCACACTCACGCGAGCGGCCCCCTTCCAACGGTTGGCTTCATGCGGACGCTTCCGCTCCGGGGCCTCGCCGCGTCGGGCGGGTCACCAGGCGGAACCGATGGTCCCTGTGATGGTATCCGTTGGCCGGTGCGGGCCCCGCATCCGGTGGACACCGGTCCCACCCCTTGGACGTTCACGTCGCGGTCAAGGGTGGAACCAGCCGCCGAAAGGCAGGTTCCGGACAACGGTGAAGACCAGCAGCAACGCCCCCAGTGCCCACACGTGCCACGGGGCGGGGTCGATCCGCAGGGGACGGCCGCGCGCCGCGCGGACCACCCAGACGGTCCACAGCACGGCGAAGCCCACGTAGCCCAGGGCGGCGGGCGCGTTGGCCTGCAGCGCCGCCGGGAGGTCCCCGTGGACGAAGGCGTGGGCACTGCGCAGGCCGCCGCAGCCGGGGCAGTACAGGCCGGTGAGGCGCAGCAGCGGGCAGGCCGGGTAGTGGCCGGGCTCGTTGGGGTCCACGGCCCCCACGTACGCGAAGGCGCCGGCGACGGCCGCGAGCACGCCGGCCGGTACGGCGAGCCGGGCGGCGGCGCGAAAGGCGGTCGTCGGAGCCGGCGGGCTCGGCGGATTCGGCGGATTCGGCCGGGGCGGCGGGGCTGCCGCCGTGCGGTGTGCGGTGTTCCGGCTGTCGGCGTCCACGCCCCGCATTGTGCCCCGCGCGGGGCAGCGGCGCGCGGGCGGAGGCCGCACACGCGTGAGGGGTCCCACCCGCGGCTGCCCGCCGAGGGCCGCACGCGCGCGTGAGGGGCGGTTCCGGCACCCTGGTGTGCCGGCCGCCCCTCCACGAAACCGTGCCCGGCCCTCCGTACGCGGTCCGTCCGCGGCAGACCTCGTCCACAAGGCCGCAGCGGACCCCGTACGGGATGCCGAGTCAGCCCTCGACGCTCGCCGGCTGGCGCTTGTCCGCCTTCTCCTTGTCCGTGGCCAGGTGCACCGGGTGGATGTTCTTCGGCTGGCCGAGGCCCATCGCACGCATGATGGCGCCGACGACACCGCCGAGGAGCACGACCGCCATGCCGGCCCAGAAGCCCACGGGCTGGGCCGTCACCGTGAAGACGCCCGCGATGCAGAAACCGATGAAGGCGATGATGACACCGGTCCAGGCGGCCGGGGTGTGACCGTGGCTGCTGCCCGCCATTGCTTGCTCCTCGTTGCTGTGTGCGTGTCCGAGCGGGACGCTCGTGCGCCCATTGTCCCGCACGCGCGCGCGTGGAGTGATCGGGGGTGCTCCCCCGGCACGCGCGACGCGCGGGAGAGCGGGGCCCGTCGCCGCGTGAGCGGGTGCCGGGGCCCGGGTGCCGCGCGTGACGAGTGCCCACGCGCGCGTGGGTGAACCTTTCCGCGGGCGGGGCCGCGGTCAGGCGCCGGTCGGGTCCTCGCCCCGGTCGAGGGCCTTCCACAGGTCCTCGGGGCGGTCGGGGTCGACGGCGGCGGCCGTGCGGCGCGGGCGGGGGGCGCCGGTGCGCTCGTAGCGGCCGGACATCGCGGGCCACAGCCGGCCGTAGCGCAGGGCGAGCAGTCCGGCCAGCAGGATCAGGGCGCCGCCCGCGGCGGCGACGTACGGCCAGGCGGTGTGGGTGAGGGCGTCCACGCCGGCGGCGGTGTCGCCGGCGGCCTTGGCCGCCTGGTCGTCGAGGGCGGACCCGTCGGAGGCGCCGGCGAGGGCCGCGGCGACGGTGCCGGCGCCGCACAGGGCGAGCAGCCCGGCGACGACGACGCGCCCGGCGCGGCGGACGGCGAAGACGGCGACGAGCGCGGCGAGGCCCACTATGGCGAGCGCCGCGGGGACGCCGGTGACGTCGCTTCCCTTGGCGGTCAGCGGGAAGGCGCCGCCGGCCACCGACGCGGTGCCCGCCGCCCACTGCTGCCGGGTCGCCAGCAGCGCCACGGCCGCGCCCAGCGCGCCGCACAGCAGGGCGAGGGCGAGGCTGCGGCGGCCGGCCCGGGCGGGACGGGCGGCTTCGGTACGGGGGTGCGGTACGGCAGTCACGTACTCCACTATCGCCTGAACCCCGGGCGAACCGTCACCCGGGGTTCATCTCAGGCCTTTCCCAGCCGGTTCGCCGTGTGGACGGCCCGCAGGACCGCCGCCGCCTTGTTGCGGCACTCGGTGTCCTCGGCGACCGGGTCGGAGTCGGCGACGACACCGGCGCCCGCCTGGACGTAGGCGGTGCCGTCGCGCAGCAGGGCGGTGCGGATGGCGATGGCGGTGTCGGAGTCGCCCGCGAAGTCGAGATAGCCGACGCAGCCGCCGTACAGGCCGCGGCGGGACGGCTCCAGTTCGTCGATGATCTGCAGGGCGCGCGGCTTGGGCGCCCCGGAGAGGGTGCCGGCCGGGAAGCAGGCGGTCAGCACGTCGAAGGCGGTCCGGTCCGGCGCGACGCGGCCGGTGACGGTGGAGACGATGTGCATGACGTGCGAGTAGCGCTCGATCGACATGAAGTCGACGACCTCGACGGAGCCGGGCTCGCAGACCCGTCCCAGGTCGTTGCGGCCCAGGTCGACGAGCATGAGGTGCTCGGCGCGCTCCTTGGGGTCGGCGAGGAGTTCGTCGGCGAGGGCCTGGTCCTCCTGGGGGGTGGCGCCGCGGGGCCGGGTGCCGGCGATGGGGTGGAGCATGGCCCGCCCGTCCTCGACCTTGACCAGCGCCTCGGGAGAGGAGCCGACGACGTCGAACCCGTCGAAGCGGAACAGGTACATGTACGGGGAGGGGTTGGTGGCCCGCAGCACCCGGTAGACGTCGAGGGCGCTCGCGGTGCACGGCGTCTCGAAGCGCTGGGAGGGGACGACCTGGAAGGCCTCCCCGGCCCGGATGCGCTCCTTGATGTCCTCCACGGCCGCCTGGAAGTCGGGGCCGCCCCACAGCGCGGTGTACTCGGGCAGTTCGGAGGGGGGCAGCGCGGCCGGGGGCTGGGCGACCGGCCGGGACAGGTCGGCCTCCATGGCGTCCAGGCGGGCGACGGCGTCGGCGTATGCCTCGTCGACGCCGGTGTCGAGGTCGTTGTGGTTGATCGCGTTGGCGATCAGCAGGACGGAGCCCTCCCAGTGGTCCATGACGGCGAGGTCGCTGGTGAGGAGCATGGTGAGCTCGGGCAGGCGCAGGTCGTCCCGGTCGCCGGGGCCGACCTTCTCCAGGCGGCGCACGATGTCGTAGCCGAGGTAGCCGACCATGCCGCCGGTGAAGGGCGGCAGGCCGAGGTCCTGGGCGAGGTCGCGGGGGGTGTGCAGGGTCTCGACGGTGGCGCGCAGCGCGGCGAGCGGGTCGCCGCCGGTGGGGACGCCGACGGGCGGGGTGCCGAGCCAGTGGGCCTGCCCGTCCCGCTCGGTCAGCGTGCCGGCGCTGCGCACGCCCACGAAGGAGTAGCGGGACCACGAGCGCCCGTTCTCCGCGGACTCCAGCAGGAAGGTGCCGGGGCGCTCGGCGGCCAGCTTGCGGTAGAGCGCGACCGGCGTGTCGCCGTCGGCGAGGAGCTTGCGGGTGACCGGGACGACCCGGCGGTCGACGGCCAGCTTGCGGAACGTTTCGAGGTCCATGGCGGCCGACCCTACTGATCCGCGGGCGCCGCGCCGGAAGCGGCGCCGTCGCCGTTCTCGAGCAGCACGTCGGCGTCGAAGCAGGTGCGGGCGCCGGTGTGGCAGGCGGCGCCGACCTGGTCGACCTTGACCAGGACGGTGTCGGCGTCGCAGTCCAGGGCGACGGACTTCACCCGCTGGACGTGACCGGAGGTGTCGCCCTTGACCCAGTACTCCCGGCGGCTGCGCGACCAGTAGGTGCAGCGGCCGGTGGTGAGCGTGCGGTGCAGCGCCTCGTCGTCCATCCAGCCGAGCATCAGCACCTCACCGGTGTCGTACTGCTGGGCGATGGCGGGCAGGAGGCCGTCGGGGCTGCGCTTGAGGCGCGCGGCGATCTCCGGGTCGAGGCGGCTGGGCCGGGAGGGCGTGCTGGTCATGCCGACCATTGTGCCGCGCGCGTCCGGTCCGTCCGCGCCGCGTTCACTGTGCGGACGCGCCACCCGGCCGTAGGCTGACTCCATGTCGACATTCGCCAAGCGTGAACGGCTTCTGCTCGCCGACCTGCTGGAGACGGCCGGGCCGGACGCCCCCACCCTGTGCGAGGGGTGGCGCACCCGTGACCTCGCCGCGCACGTGGTGGTGCGCGAGCGCCGGCCCGACGCGGCCGGCGGCACCCTGATCAAGCAGCTGGCGACGCGGCTGGACCGGGTGATGGAGGAGTACGCCGCGAAGCCGTACGAGGAGCTGATCCAGCTCATCCGCACCGGCCCGCCCCGTTTCTCGCCCTTCTCCCTCAAGCAGGTCGACGAGGCGGCGAACACCGTCGAGTTCTACGTCCACACCGAGGACGTCCGCCGTGCCCAGCCGGACTGGACGCCCCGTGAGCTGGACCCGGTCTTCCAGGACGCCCTGTGGTCCCGTCTGGAGCGCACCGCCCGCCTGGTGGGCCGCGGCATCCCGACCGGCCTGGTGCTGCGCCGCCCCAACGGCCAGACGGCGGTCGCCCACCGCGGCACGCCGGTGGTGACGGTGACCGGCGAGCCGTCCGAGCTGCTGCTGTTCGCCTTCGGCCGGCAGAACGCGGCCACGGTGGAGCTGGACGGGGAGAAGGACGCGATCGCCCGGCTCCAGGAGACCAAGCAGCTCGGGATCTGACCTTGGCGGGGCGGCCGCGCCCGGCGCGGGGTCACCGCACCGGGTGCCCCGCCTCCCGCAGCGTCTGCTTCACCTGGCCGATCCGCAGGTCGCCGAAGTGGAAGACGGAGGCCGCCAGGACCGCGTCGGCGCCCGCCGCGACGGCGGGCGGGAAGTCGGCGAGCCTGCCGGCGCCGCCGGAGGCGATCACCGGGACGGTGACGTGCTTGCGGACGGCGGCGATCATCTCCAGGTCGTAGCCGTCCTTGGTGCCGTCGGCGTCCATGGAGTTCAGCAGGATCTCGCCCGCGCCCAGCTCGGCCGCCCGGTGCGCCCACTCGACGGCGTCGATGCCGGTGCCGCGGCGGCCGCCGTGGGTGGTCACCTCGAAGGAGCCGGTCCCGGTACGGCGGGCGTCGACCGACAGGACCAGCACCTGGCGGCCGAAGCGCTCGGCGATCTCGCGGATCAGGTCGGGGCGGGCGATGGCGGCGGTGTTGACGCCGACCTTGTCGGCGCCCGCGCGCAGCAGCTTGTCGACGTCCTCGGCGGTGCGGACGCCGCCGCCCACCGTGAGCGGGATGAAGACCTGCTCGGCGGTGCGGCGCACCACGTCGTACGTCGTCTCGCGGTTGCCCGACGAGGCGGTGATGTCCAGGAACGTCAGCTCGTCGGCGCCCTCGGCGTCGTACACCTTGGCCATCTCGACGGGGTCGCCCGCGTCGCGCAGGTTCTGGAAATTGACGCCCTTGACGACCCGGCCGTTGTCCACGTCCAGGCAGGGAATGACTCGGACCGCCAGGGTCATGACTGCTCGGCTCCTCTGAATGCCTCTATCTCGACCTCGACCAGGATGCGCGGGTCCACGAAGCCCTCCACCACGAGGAGGGTGGACACCGGACGCACCGGGCCGAAGATTTCCTTGTGGGCGCGGCCCACCTCGTCCACGTCCCGGGCGTGCGTCAGGTACATCCGGGTGCGGATCACGGACTCGACGCCGAGCCCGAACGCGCCGATCGCCTCCAGGGCGGTGGTGAAGGCCGTTCTGGCCTGTTCGTACGGGTCGCCCTCCCCGTACAGCACGCTGCCCCTGAAGGAGGTCGTGCCTCCCACCAGGACACGGTCGCCCGCCGCGACGGCGCGTGCGAAACCGAAGGACTCCTCCCAGGGACTTCCGCTCTGCACGCGCCGCACGGCTCCGGACGTCATGACGCTGTGTCCTTTTTCAAGAGGTGATCTCCAGGGCCTCTTCCAGGGTGAACGCCTTCGCGTACAGCGCCTTCCCGACGATGGCGCCCTCGACGCCGAGCGGGACCAGCCCGGCGATGGCGCGCAGGTCGTCCAGGGAGGAGACGCCGCCGGAGGCGACGACCGGGCGGTCGGTGGCCGCGCAGACGTTCTTCAGGAGGTCGAGGTTGGGGCCCTGGAGGGTGCCGTCCTTGGCGATGTCGGTGACGACGTAGCGGGCGCAGCCCTCCTTGTTCAGGCGCTCCAGCGTCTCGTAGAGGTCGCCGCCGTCGCGGGTCCAGCCGCGGCCGCGCAGGGTGGTGCCGCGGACGTCGAGGCCGACGGCGATCTTGTCGCCGTGCTCGGCGATGACCTTGGCGACCCACTCGGGGGTCTCCAGGGCGGCCGTGCCGAGGTTGACGCGGGTGCAGCCGGTGGCGAGGGCGGCGGCGAGGGTGTCGTCGTCGCGGATGCCGCCGGACAGCTCCACCTTGATGTCCATGGCCCGGGTGACCTCGGCGATCAGCTCCCGGTTGTCGCCGGTGCCGAACGCGGCGTCCAGGTCGACCAGGTGCAGCCACTCGGCGCCCGCCTGCTGCCAGGCCAGGGCGGCCTGGAGCGGGGAGCCGTAGGAGGTCTCGGTGCCGGACTCGCCGTGCACGAGGCGGACGGCCTGGCCGTCGCGGACGTCGACGGCGGGGAGGAGTTCGAGCTTGGCCATGTCTCTACAGGGTTCCGATCCAGTTGGTGAGGAGCTGGGCACCGGCGTCGCCGGACTTCTCGGGGTGGAACTGCGTGGCCCACAGGGCGCCGTTCTCGACGGCCGCCACGAACGGCTTGCCGTGCGTGGACCAGGTGACCTTGGGCGCGGTCAGGGCCGGGTTGTGGGTCTCCAGCGTCCAGTCGTGGACGGCGTAGGAGTGCACGAAGTAGAAGCGCGCGTCCGCGTCCAGGCCGGCGAACAGTTCGGAGCCGGCCGGCGCCTCGACGGTGTTCCAGCCCATGTGGGGCACGACGTCGGCCTGGAGCGGCTCGACCGTGCCGGGCCACTCGTCCAGGCCCTCCGCCTCGACCCCGTGCTCGATGCCGCGGGCGAAGAGGATCTGCATGCCGACGCAGATGCCCATGACGGGGCGCCCGCCGGACAGGCGGCGGTCGATGATCCAGTCGCCGCGCGCCTCCTTCAGGCCCTGCATGCAGGCGGCGAAGGCGCCGACGCCGGGCACCAGCAGGCCGTCGGCGTTCATCGCCGTGTCGAAGTCGCGGGTGATCTCGACGTCGGCTCCCGCGCGCGCCAGAGCGCGCTCGGCGGAGCGGACGTTGCCGAAGCCGTAGTCGAAGACGACGACCTTCTTCGCGGGTGACTTCGCGGACGTGCTCGCGGATGTGTTCACGGACGTGCTCGCCGTGCTCAATTCCACACCTCCAGACGCAGGACCCCGGCGGCCAGGCACATCACGGCGCCGACGGAGAGCAGCACGATCAGGCTCGTGGGCATCTTCTGCTTGACGAAGGAGATGATCCCGCCGATCAGGAAGAGGCCGACGACGATCAGGGCGGTCGAGGTGCCGTTCACAGCGCGCCCTTCGTCGAGGGCAGGATGCCGGCGGCCCGCGGGTCGCGCTCGCTGGCGTAGCGCAGGGCCCGCGCCAGCGCCTTGAACTGGCACTCCACGATGTGGTGCGCGTTGCGCCCGTAGGGCACGTGCACGTGCAGGGCGATCTGGGCCTGGGCGACGAAGGACTCCAGGATGTGCCGGGTCATCGTGGTGTCGTACTCGCCGATCATCGGCGCCATCTTCTCGGGCTCGGTGTGCACGAGGTAGGGGCGGCCGGAGAGGTCGACGGTGACCTGGGCGAGGGACTCGTCCAGCGGGACCGTGCAGTTGCCGAAGCGGTAGATGCCCACCTTGTCGCCGAGGGCCTGCTTGAAGGCGGCGCCCAGCGCGAGGGCGGTGTCCTCGATGGTGTGGTGGGAGTCGATGTGCAGGTCGCCCTCGGTCTTGACGGTCAGGTCGAACAGACCGTGCCGGCCGAGCTGGTCGAGCATGTGGTCGTAGAAGCCGACCCCGGTGGAGATCTCCGTGCGGCCGGTGCCGTCGAGGTCGATCTCGACGAGGACCGACGTCTCCTTGGTGGTGCGTTCCACGCGTCCTACGCGGCTCATGCGTTCAGCTCCTTCTTCAACTCACGGACCGCGTCGAGGAACGCGTCGTTCTCCTGCGGCGTCCCGGCGGTGACGCGCAGCCACCCCGGCACGCCGTTGTCCCGGACCAGGACGCCCCGGTCGAGGATCTTCCGCCACACCGCGTGGGCGTCGGCGAAGCGCCCGAACTGCACGAAGTTCGCGTCCGATGCCGTCACCTCGTAGCCGGCCGCGCGCAGTTCGGCGACGAGCCGGTCCCGTTCGGCCTTGAGCTGCTCGACGTAGGCGAGCAGCGTGTCGGTGTGCTCCAGGGCGGCCAGCGCGGTGGCCTGGGTGACGGCCGACAGGTGGTACGGCAGCCGGACGAGCTGGACGGCGTCGACGACGGCCGGGTGCGCGGCGAGGTAGCCCAGGCGCAGGCCCGCCGCGCCGAACGCCTTCGACATGGTGCGCGAGACGACGAGGTGCGGGCGCCCGTCGAGCAGCGGCAGCAGCGAGGCGCCGTGGCTGAACTCGATGTACGCCTCGTCCACGACCACCATCGACGGCTTGGCCGCCTGCGCGGCCTCGTACAGGGCGAGGACCGTCTCGGGCGGGACCGCGGTGCCGGTGGGGTTGTTGGGGGAGGTGATGAAGACGACGTCCGGGCGGTGCTCGGCGATCGCCTTCTCGGCGGCGGCCGGGTCGATCGTGAAGTCCTCGTTGCGGGGACCGGAGATCCAGCCGGTGCCGGTGCCGCGTGCGATGAGGCCGTGCATCGAGTACGACGGCTCGAAGCCGATCGCGGTGCGGCCCGGCCCGCCGAAGGTCTGCAGCAGCTGCTGGAGGACCTCGTTGGAGCCGTTGGCGGCCCACACGTTCTCGACGCCGACGGGGTGGCCGGAGGTCTTCGTCAGGTAGGCGGCGAGCCGGGTGCGCAGTTCGACCGCGTCCCGGTCGGGGTAGCGGTTCAGGCCGCGGGCGGCCTCGCGCACCCGCTCGGCGATCCGCTCGACCAGCGGCTCGGGCAGCGGGTACGGGTTCTCGTTGGTGTTCAGCCGTACGGGCACGTCGAGCTGGGGCGCGCCGTAGGGGGACTTGCCGCGCAGCTCGTCCCGTACGGGGAGATCGTCAATGCCGGTCACTTGCCCTCGGGAACCTTCCAGTCGAACCGGGCCTTGATCGCCGCGCCGTGCGCGGGCAGGTCCTCCGCCTCGGCCAGCGTCACCACGTGGTGCGCGACCTCGGCCAGCGCGTCCCTGGTGTAGTCCACGACGTGGATGCCGCGCAGGAAGGACTGGACGGACAGGCCCGAGGAGTGGCAGGCGCAGCCGCCGGTGGGCAGGACGTGGTTGGAGCCGGCCGCGTAGTCGCCCAGCGAGACCGGGGCCCAGGGGCCGATGAAGATCGCGCCGGCGTTCTTCACCCGGTCGGCGACCGCGGCGGCGTCGGCGGTCTGGATCTCCAGGTGCTCGGCGCCGTAGGCGTCGACCACGCGCAGGCCCTCCTCGATGCCGTCGACGAGCACGATCGCGGACTGCCGGCCGGACAGGGCCGGGCGGATGCGGTCCTCGACGTGCCTGGTCGCGGCGACCTGCGGGGCCAGTTCCTTCTCCACCGCGTCCGCGAGCCGGACGGAGTCGGTGACGAGGACGGCGGCGGCCAGCGGGTCGTGCTCGGCCTGGCTGATCAGGTCGGAGGCGACGTGCACCGGGTCGGCCGTGTCGTCGGCGAGGACGGCGATCTCGGTCGGGCCGGCCTCGGCGTCGATGCCGATCTTGCCGGTGAAGTAGCGCTTGGCGGCGGCGACCCAGATGTTGCCGGGGCCGGTGACCATGTTGGCGGGCGGGCAGGACTCGGTGCCGTGGGCGAACATCGCGACGGCGGTGGCGCCGCCGGCGGCGTACACCTCGTCGACGCCGAGCAGTTCGCACGCGGCGAGGATCGTCGGGTGCGGCAGGCCGCCGAACTCGGCCTGCGGCGGGGAGGCGAGGGCGATCGACCCGACGCCGGCCTCCTGGGCGGGCACGGCGTTCATGACCACGGAGGACGGGTAGACGGACCGGCCGCCGGGGGCGTACAGGCCGACGCGCTCCACCGGCACCCACTTCTCGGTGACCGTGCCGCCGGGCACGACCTGGGTGGTGTGGGGGGAGCGGCGCTGGGCGCGGTGGACGAGGCGGGCGCGGCGGATCGACTCCTCCAGGGCCGCGCGCACGGCCGGGTCGAGCCGCTCCAGGGCGTCGGTGAGCGCCTGCCGCGGCACCCGGACGGATTCCAGCCGTACGCCGTCGAACTGCTCGGCGAAGTCGATCAGCGCCGCGTCGCCGCGATGATGCACGGCCTCGCAGATCGGACGCACCTTCTCCAGGGCGGCCGCTACGTCGAAGTCGGCTCGGGGCAGCAGGTCACGCAGGGCGGGGCCCTCGGGAAGGGCGTCGCCGCGCAGATCGATTCGGGAGATCACGCAACCAATTCTCTCAGACCCGCGTCCGGCACCGTCCGCACGTATCAATGGCTGATACGGAACGTGGCGGAAACCACCCCCGGTGCCACCCGTGTCCCACCGCCCGGAAGATCCTCTTCACGTTGTGCGTTCGAGCCGTCACACAGCGGGCATGAACGGTTGTACCGGAAACCGACTCGCGAGTAGCGGGGGACGGAGGCAAGCACCGTGACCGAGGGGACCGGGCTCGGCCCCGGGGACCTGCCGGCGGACCTGTCCGCCGCGGAGGCCGGCATGTGGCAGGCCTTCCGCAACGGCAGCGTGTACGACCTGAGCAGCGGGGACGCGCTGGCCGACGATCCGCACGGCGGGCAGCCGTGGGGCCCCGAGCGGACCGTGCGGGCGCGGATCGTGTGCTGGCTGCTGCTGGACGGGCCGCCCGCCCTGGCGGGCCGGGTGTCGTCGCTGAAACTCGTCGGCGTGCGGGTCAGCGGCGCGCTGGACCTGGCGGGCGGCACGGTCGCGCCCTACGTCGAGATGCGCGGCTGCCGCTTCGACCAGGACGTCCTGCTGCCGGAGGCGCGTTTCACCACCGTCCGGCTGGTGGACTGCTCGGTGCCGCGGCTGGAGGCGGCCCGGGTGCAGACCGAGGGGGACCTGCACCTGCCGCGCTGCCGCTTCCACCGCGGCATCCGGCTCACCGACGCCCAGATAGGCACGGACCTGCTGCTCAACCAGGCGATCGTGCACCGGGACCGCAGCGGCCGGTCGATCGCCGGGGACGGTCTGAGCGTCGGGCAGGACCTGCAGGCCGAGATGCTGGAGTCGCACGGCGAGCTGAGCCTGCGCGGCGCCACCGTCGGGGTCTCGCTGAGCCTGCGCGGCGCCCGGCTCAGCAACCCCCTGGCCCGGCTCGCGCTGAACGCCCCCCAGCTGTCGGTCGAGCGCACCCTGTACCTGACCCCGGCGGGCGTCGGCAGCCCGCTGCTCAGCGGCACCACCCCGGCGGAGGGCATCCGGGTGCAGCGGTTCGAGTGCGAGGGCGGGATGCGGCTGGACGACGGGCGGTTCGGCGACGCGGTCGACTTCGAGCAGGCCCGGTTCGCCCTCACCGACGAGCAGGAGCTGTCGCTGCGCCGGGTGCAGACGCCCGAGCTGCGCTTCCTCGGGGAGCGGCCGGCGCGGGGCCGGGTGGTGCTGTCGGGGGCGCGGGTCGTCAACCTGATGGACCGGGCGGACAGCTGGCCGGGCCCGGGCCGGCTGCACATGGGCGGCTTCTGCTACGAGAATCTGGTGCCGCGGGGCCCGTTCCCGCTGGCCGAGCGGCTGGACTGGGTGTCCGCCGCGACCGCCGAGTACAACCCCGAGCCCTACGAGCGGCTCGCGGCCGTGCTGCGGGCCGGGGGCGAGGACGAGGACGCCCGCGAGGTACTGCTCGCCAAGCAGCGCCGGCGCCGCGAGAGCCTGCCCCTCGGCCCCAAGCTGTGGGGGTACGCGCAGGACTGGACGGTCGCCTACGGCTACCGGCCGGGCCGGGCCGCGGTGTGGATGGCGGTGCTGTGGGCGGCGGGCTCGGTCGCCTTCGCGCACGCCGGGCACCCGCCCGTGAAGCGGGACGAGCATCCGGCGTGGGACCCCGCCCTGTTCGCCCTCGACCTGCTGCTGCCGGTCATCGACCTGGGCCAGACCGGCGCCTGGCAGCTGCGCGGCGGCTGGCAGTGGCTGGCCGCGGCGCTGGTCCTGCTGGGCTGGGTCCTGGCGACGACGGTGGCGGCGGGGGCGACCCGGCTGCTGCGCCGCAACTGAGGCTCCTGCCGGCGGCGGTGCCCTGGGAAGCGGAGGGACCGGCAGGCCCGTCTCTTCGCTCTTCCTTCCCCCGGGACCGAGGGCTTCCTTCCCCCGGGACCGAGGGCTTCCTTCCTCCGCGACCGGGAGCTTCCTTCTCCCGGGACCGGGAGCTTCCTTCTCCCGGGACCGGGAGACGGACGATCCGCCCGGCCGGTTCCCGGAGGTGCGCCGCGGGGTCCGCGCGGTGGTCGCCTCCACGCCGGCGGCGGGTTCCGGCCGTCCCCGATCCGGGCACGGCGCCCGTGTCCGGTGCGTCGGCCATTAGGCTTCTGCGTCGTGACCACCGTCCGGCTCCCCCTGTTCCCGCTGAACTCGGTGCTGTTCCCGGGGCTCGTGCTCCCGCTGAACGTCTTCGAGGAGCGCTATCGCGCCATGATGCGCGCGTTGCTGAAAACGTCCGAGGACGAGCCGCGCCGGTTCGCCGTCGTGGCGATCCGCGACGGCCACGAGGTGGCGCCGAGCGCGCCCGGCATGCCCGATCCGACGGCGCTGCCCGCGCGAGGGCCCGCCGCCGGGTTCGGCACCGACCCGGCCAAGGCGTTCCACAAGGTGGGCTGCGTGGCGGACGCGGCGACCATCCGGGAGCAGCCCGACGGCACCTTCGAGGTGCTGGCGACCGGGACGACCCGGGTGCGGCTGCTGTCGGTGGACGCCTCGGGCCCGTTCCTGACGGCCGAGCTGGAGCCGCTCGCCGAGGAGCCCGGGGACGAGGCCGGCGCGCTGGCCGAAGGGGTGCTGCGGGCCTTCCGCCAGTACCAGAAGCGGCTGGCGGGGGCGAGGGAGCGGTCGCTGGCGACCGGCGCGGACCTGCCGGACGAACCGGGCGTGGTCTCCTACCTGGTGGCCGCCGCGATGATGCTGGACACCCCCACCAAGCAGCGGCTGCTCCAGGCGCCGGACACCGCGTCCCGGCTGCGCGACGAGCTGAAACTCCTTCGCGCGGAGACGGCCATCCTCCGTACGCTGCCGTCGTTGCCCGCGTCGGAGCTGACGCGCGGGCCGACGAGTCTCAACTGAGTCCCAACCGACGTACCGAGACTCCCAACCGACGTACCGAGGCGACGAGTACGGGAACAGGCCGGATGGCGAAGAAAGCGAAGAAACAGCAGGCCGGTGGGACGCCCGCGACGGTGGCGCTCACCGCGGCCGGGGTGGACCACACGGTCCACTCCTACGAGCACGACCCCTCCCACCCCTCCTACGGGGAGGAGGCGGCCGAGGCGATGGGCGTCTCCCCCGACCGGGTGTTCAAGACGCTGGTGGCGGACGTGGACGGCGCCCTGACGGTGGCGGTGGTCCCGGTGGCGGGCCAGCTGGACCTGAAGGCGCTGGCGGCGGCGGTGGGCGGCAAGCGCGCGGCGATGGCCGACCCGGCGCTGGCGGAACGCACCACCGGCTACGTCCGCGGCGGGATCTCCCCGCTCGGCCAGCGCAAGAAGCTGCCGACGGTCCTGGACGCGTCGGCGACGGCGCACGGCACGATCTGCGTCTCCGCCGGCCGCCGCGGCCTGGAGGTGGAGCTCGCCCCCGGCGACCTGGCCCGGCTGACGGACGCGGTCCTCGCGCCCATCGGGCGTGCGTGACCTCCTGACGGGCGCGCCCCGGCGCCCGGGCCGCAGCACTACGCCCGGGCCCCGGCACTAGGGCGCCGGGGTTTTCCCGTGTGGGTCGTGCGGTCCGTGCGGCTCGTGCGGTCCGCGTGGGTCGTGCGGCCCCCCGTAGGGGCTCTGGGGGTACGGGCCGCCCTGCTGGTACTGGTACGGGTCGGGGTCCCGCGGCCCGAACAGCGCCGTGAGGCCCAGGTGGACGAGGAGGGCCGCCAGGGACCACGCCAGCAGCGCCCCCTTCGCCCCGAGCTTCAGCGGTGCCGGGAACGTCACGCCCCGGCCCACCTCCCGGGCGTGGGCGATCACGTCCTGGCCGGGGCCGAGCCACGCCCCGACCCGCCACGCCAGCAGGGAGCCGAGGATGCCTCCGACCCCGAGCCCGACCACCAGCGGCACGCCCCCGCGCCGCCGCAGCAGGAAGACGAGGACCGCGCTGACCACGCCGAAGGCCAGCGCCAGCAGCGTGAACGTCCCGTCGACGCCGACGGCCTGCTCGCCCTCGGTGTCCTGGAGGTAGACGACCCAGTTCCCGTCGGCCGGCTCCCCGACCAGGGGCACGCTCGGCGCCAGCCGCCACCACAGCACCCCGAGCAGCACCCCGGCGAGCGTCGCCCCGACGGCCGTCACGAGGGCCTCGCGCACTTCGGTCTTCATCCCGGGGCCGTCCTGTCCGTACGCGCCGCCCGTCGGGTGCGCGCCGGCCGGCGGCGGCATCAGCGGGTGGTGCCGGTGCGACGAGTGGTCGTGCGGGGGTGGAGGCGGAGTCAGAGGTGCGGTCACTCTGACATCGTGCCAGGCCCGCCCGTGCGGTGCGTCACCGGACGGCGGCCCGGCGATAGGCCCAGGTGGCGACGGCCAGCGAGACCACGCCGACCGCCCCGCACACGGCGAGGTCGCCGAGGACGAAGGCCCAGTCGGGCCCGCCCGCGAAGGTCCGGGCGAAGGCTTCCACGCCGTACGTCGACGGCAGCAGGTCCCGCGCCAGGCGCACCGCCTCCGGCATCCGCTCGGCCGGCAGCACGCCCAGCAGCAGCGCCGCCGACATGCCCAGCTGCCCCAGCAGCGTGGCCAGCTCCGGGCGCGGCGCGAGCAGGCCGAGGGCCGCCCCGAGCCCGGCGAGCGCGGCCCCGGCGAGCGGGATCACGGCCGCGAGCACCCACAGGTGAGCGAGCGGCAGCCCGAACAGCATGCACCCGAAGACGGCGGTCACCACGGTCCCCGGCACGGTGAAGGAGGCGTACGCGCCCGCCGCGCCCAGCACCACCGCGGCCGGGGGCACCGGCAGCGTCGCGTAGTGGTCGAGCCCGCCGCTGGCGCGCAGCTGGCCGAAGTACTGGGCGAGCAGGTTCAGCGCGACGAACGCCACGACGAGCACCGACGACCCGGCGACCACGGTCCGCGCCTCGCCGCCGCCGTCGACGACGCCGCGCATGAGGATCATGATCCCGATCGACTGGAAGGTCGCCACGAACAGCAGCGGGATCCGCGCCACGCGCGCGCGGGAGAGCTGGGCCCGGTAGACCGCCGCCAGCGAGGGCCACAACCGCGCCTTCGGCCCGAGCTCGGCCGCCGGCGCACCGGGCTCCCCGGCGGCCACGGCGCCGCCCGTCAGGACATCGGCGGGTACGACACTCACGTCGTGCTGCTCCTCTTCACTGAGGTCACTGGAGTCGCTGGAGTCGCTGAAGTCGCTGGGGTCACCGGAGACACCGAGACGGCTGGGGCGGCCGGAGCCGGCGGGCCACTGGGGGTGTCGCCCTGCCCGGTGCGTACGGAAGCGGCGGCCCGTGTGCGCACGGCCCGGGTGCTCACGCCTTCACCAGCCCCTGCCGGGCGGCACCGCCCAGCGCCAGGTACACGTCCTCCAGGCTCGGGGTGGCGAGCGTGAAGTCGTCCAGGGCGGCGAAGGCGGCCCCGCCGGTGACGGTGGCGACGACCGTGCGGGCCTCCTCGGGGGCGAGCCGGAGCGTCCAGCGGCGCCCGGACTCGGCGGCACGGTCGCGCAGCGCGGCCACCTCGGGCACGTGCAGCGGTGCCGTCTCGCGCCACACCAGGTCGACGCGGACCTCGCCGGCGACCTGCTCCTTCAGCCCGGTGGGCGTGTCGCAGGCGATCACGCGGCCCCGGTCGAGGACGGCGACCCGGTCCAGGACGGTCTCGGCCTCGATGACGTTGTGGGTGACCAGCAGCACGGTCGTACCGCGCTCGGCCCGGCGCCGGTCGACGGCGGCCCACACCGCCCGCCGCGCCACCGGGTCCATGCCGGTGGTCGGCTCGTCCAGGACGAGCAGCGGGCGCTCCCCCACCAGCGCGGCGGCGAAGCAGGCCAGGCGCCGCTGCCCGCCGGACAGCTTCTTCAGCGGGCGCCCGGCGATCGGGGTGAGGCCCAGCTCGTCGAGGACGGCGTCCCGCTCGGACCGTGCCCGGCGGGCGTCCAGGCCGCGCAGCCGGCCGGTGGTCTCGGCGGCCAGCGACACGGTCAGCTCGTCCAGGGCGGTGGACTCCTGCCCGAGGTAGGCGAGGATCCGCGAGGCCCGCTCCGGGTGGCGCACGATGTCGTGGCCGAGGATCTCCACGGTGCCGGCGTCGGGCCGCATCAGCCCGGTCAGCTGCCGTACCAGGGTGGACTTGCCGGCGCCGTTGGGGCCGAGCAGCCCGAAGATCTCCCCGCGCCGGATGTCCAGCCGGACGTCGTCGGTGGCCCGCACCTCGGGCGTCGCGGGGGCACCGCGCCGGCCGCGCACGGCCGGGTAGGTCTTGGTCAGCCCGCGCACCACGCACACGGCATCATCACGGTGCCGAGATGTCTGTGCCGCGCGCGTACTCACAAGGGACGAGCCTACGGGGTCGGCGTGCCCGCGCCGCTCCCGGGTGGCCCCATAAGCGTCAACTCGGCCCAACCCTCACTCTCCGCGGGGGCGCGGCTCACTCTCCCGCGGGGGTGCGTTCGACCGCCGTCCGCTGGTCGATCTCCCGCCAGAACCCGGCCCGGATCGCGTACCGGTCGTGCTCGTCGATCTGGTCGTCCTTGTGGGCGAGCAGCCCGAAGCGGGCGGCGTAGCGCAGCAGCTCGCCGTCGATGCGGTGCGGGATGCGGGGGTACATGCCCGAGAGCTTCTGGAGGTGCGCCTGGTCACCGAGGCGTTCCACCCAGCGGCGGGCGAAGACCTGCCCCACCTCGTAGGGGTCGCCGCCGACCGTGGTGATGTCCTCCTCGCGGTCGGCCCACCGCTGCTCCGCGGTGGTGAGCTGGGCGAGCGTCGGCATCGAGACGGCCTCGGGGGGCTCGGAGACCGGGCGGTCGACCCAGCCCTTGTCGGAGGACCAGCGCAAGGTGGCGGAGGCGGGCTGCGGGGCGGTGGGCTGGGGGCCGGGGGCGCGCAGGGCGGCGAGGTCCTTGGGGGTGGGCACGCCCTTGGCGGCGGCCGGTACGCGCTCGGCGCCGCCGTTGCGCGCGGCGGTGGACGCCGTCGGGTGCGGGGGCTCCTCGGCCGGCCGCTGCACGGGGGCGGGCAGCGCGGACTCGGGCAGCGGCGCGGAGAGGATCGCGGCGATCTCGGGGCGGGGCTCGGGCGGCGGCGCGCACACCCCGGTGAGCTCCTTGGCGCGTACGGCCTTGGTGATCCACGTACGGTCCAGTACGCGTCGCTCGTCGGCCTCGGCGACCAGGTCCTCGGACTGGTTGTAGTCGCCGTCGGCGGCCTGCACGGCCCACAGGTGGACGGCGACGCCGTGCTCCTTGGCCGCCATCATGCCCGGCAGCAGGTCGCCGTCGCCGGTCACCAGCACGATGTCGGAGCAGGCGCGGTTGCGGGCCAGCTCGGTCAGCTCGGCGTGCATGGCGGCGTCCACGCCCTTCTGCGCCCAGCGGCCGTCGCTGCGGGTGAGCGCGCCGAGCCGGACGGTGACCCGGGGCATCACGCGCAGCCGGCGGTGCTCGGGCTGCGGGACGCGGTCGGGGGCGCCGTCGAACCAGTAGATGCGCAGCAGGGGCTGCTGCGTGTCGGACTCGGCGCGTTCACGCAGCCCTTGGATGAGGGCGGCGTGGTCGACGGTGATGCGGGACCGCGAGGGCTCCCCGGCGAGGAGACTGGCGGCGGCCCCCAGCAGATACCCGGCGTCCACCAGGACGATGCAGCGGTCCACGCGATCCACCCTCTTTCCGGGAGGTTTGCTTCGGGCTTGCTTCGAGTCTGCCCGACCACGCCGGGGTTAACGGTCCGAACTCGATCTTCGGCGTGGCGTTTCCGTGCCGCGCGCGCCGACGAACCCTGTCACAGACGGTAATTACCCGACATGCGTTCTTTATCGCCGTATGTGAATCTGGTCCCGGCCCTGGCCCCTAGATCCCCCACAGGAGGCAGATCACCATGGCCAAGAACAAGAACCGTGACCGTAAGCAGCAGCGGGCCGAGCGCGCCCCCCAGTCGTCCCAGCCGACCGCGCTGGAGCCGCAGGACGAGCAGCGCACCTCGCAGGTGGCGGCCGGCGACATAGCCGCCCGCAAGGGCCGGCAGAAGCGCTTCGGTCACAACTGAGTCCGCGTGCCGGGCCGTTGGGGCCCGGGCACATGACACGAGGGGCGCACCCGTTGCCGGGTGCGCCCCTCGTGCGCTTCGCGCATCGGCCGACGGCCCCGGCCGCTCGCCGGCCGGCCGTCCGCTAGCCGGCCAGGCAGGACGGGCCGAGCAACACCTTCAAGTCGCCGAACAAGGCCGGGTCGGGCTTGACCCGGTGCCGGTCCAGGCGCAGCACGGTGGTCTTGCGCGGGCCCTGGAGCTTGATCCGCACCTCGCTGTCGCCCTTGTGGTGGCTGAGCACCTCGCCGAGGCGGCTGACCAGCGGCGGGGTGACGCGGGTGGCCGGGATGGTCAGGACCACGGGCGCGTTGGCGCCGGCGTTGGACAGGTCCGGGACCATCAGCTCCATCGCGACCAGCCGCGGCACGTCCTCCCGCTTGTCGAGGCGGCCCTTGACGAAGACGACCGCGTCCTCGACGAGTTGGGTGGAGACCAGCTGATAGGTCGCGGGGAAGAACATGCACTCGATGGAACCGGCGAGGTCCTCGACGGTGGCGATGGCCCAGGCGTTGCCCTGCTTGGTCATCTTGCGCTGGAGGCCGGAGATGATGCCGCCGATGGTGACGACCGCGCCGTCGCCGAAGTCGCCGCCGGTGAGCTGGGAGATGCCCGCGTCGGCCTTGTCGGACAGGATGTGCTCCAGGCCGAACAGCGGGTGGTCGGAGACGTACAGACCGAGCATCTCCCGCTCCTGGGCGAGCAGGTAGGTCTTGTCCCACTCCTCGGTGGAGAACTCCACGTCCAGCCCGAAGCCGGGCTCGCTGCTCTCCTCCTCGCCCATGCCGCCGAAGAGATCGAACTGGCCCTCGGCCTCCTTGCGCTTGACCGCGACCACGTTGTCGATCATCGGCTCGTACTGCGCCATGAGGCCCTTGCGGGTGTGGCCCATCGAGTCGAAGGCACCGGCCTTGATCAGCGATTCGGTGGTGCGCTTGTTGCAGACCACCGCCTCGACCTTGTCGAGGTAGTCGGGGAAGGAGGTGTACTTCCCCTTGGACTTGCGGCACCGGATGATCGACTCGACCACGTTGGTGCCGACGTTGCGCACCGCGGACAGGCCGAAGAGGATCACGTCGTCGCCCTGGGCGGCGAAGTTCGCCTCGGACTCGTTGACGTTGGGCGGGAGCACCTTGATGCCCATGCGGCGGCACTCGTTGAGGTAGACGGCCGACTTGTCCTTGTCGTCCTTGACGGAGGTGAGCAGGGCGGCCATGTACTCGGCGGGGTGGTTCGCCTTCAGGTACGCCGTCCAGTACGACACCAGGCCGTACGCGGCGGAGTGCGCCTTGTTGAACGCGTAGCCGGCGAAGGGGACCAGCACGTCCCACAGCGCCTGGATGGCCTCGTCGCTGTAACCCTTCTTGCGGGCGCCCTCCTGGAAGAGGACGAAGTTCTTCGCCAGCTCCTCGGGCTTCTTCTTGCCCATGACGCGGCGGAGGATGTCGGCCTCGCCGAGCGAGTAGCCGGCGATGATCTGGGCGGCCTTCTGCACCTGCTCCTGGTAGACGATCAGGCCGTAGGTGACATCCAGGACCTCCTTGAGCGGCTCCTCCAGCTCCGGGTGGATCGGCGTGATCTCCTGCTGGCCGTTCTTGCGCAGGGCGTAGTTGATGTGCGAGTTCATGCCCATCGGGCCCGGCCGGTACAGGGCCGAGACGGCGGAGATGTCCTCGAAGTTGTCGGGCTTCATCATGCGCAGCAGGGAGCGCATGGGGCCGCCGTCGAACTGGAAGACGCCGAGGGTGTCGCCGCGCTGGAGCAGCTCGAAGGTGGTCGGGTCGTCGAGCGGGAGGCTGAGGAGATCGATGTCGATCCCCTTGTTCGCCTTCACCATCTTGACGGCGTCGTCCATGATCGTGAGGTTGCGCAGGCCCAGGAAGTCCATCTTCAGCAGGCCGAGCGACTCGCAGCTCGGGTAGTCCCACTGCGTGATGGTGACGCCGTCGGTGTGCCGGACCCAGACCGGGACGTGGTCGACGATCGGCTCGCTGGACATGATCACGCCGGCGGCGTGCACGCCCATCTGCCGCACCAGGCCCTCGACGCCGCGCGCGGTGTCGATGACCTTCTTCACATCCGGCTCGTTCTCGTACATCGAGCGGACCTCGCCCGCCTCCGAGTACCGGGGGTGGTTCGGGTCGGTGATGCCGGACAGCGGGATGCCCTTGCCGAGGACGTCGGCGGGCATGGCCTTGGTGATGCGGTCGCCCATCGCGTACGGGTAGCCCAGCACGCGCGCGGAGTCCTTGATCGCGTTCTTGGCCTTGATGGTGCCGTAGGTGCCGATCTGGGCGACCTTGTCGGCGCCGTACTTCTCGGTCACGTACCGGATCACCTCGGCGCGCCTGCGCTCGTCGAAGTCGATGTCGACATCGGGCATCGAGATGCGCTCGGGGTTGAGGAACCGCTCGAAGATCAGGCCGTGCGGGATCGGGTCGAGGTCGGTGATGCCGAGCGCGTAGGCGACGATCGAGCCGGCCGCGGAGCCACGGCCGGGACCGACGGCGATGCCCTGCTTCTTGGCCCACATGATGAAGTCGGCGACCACGAGGAAGTAGCCGGGGAAGCCCATCGAGATGATGACGTCCATCTCGTACTCGGCCTGCTTCATGCGGTCCTCGGGGATGCCGCCCGGGTAGCGGCGCTCCATGCCGCGGCGGACCTCCTCCTGGAACCAGGTGACCTCGGTGTAGCCCTCCGGGATGTCGAACTTCGGCATCAGGTCGCGCTTCTCGAACATGCCGGTGGTGTCGATCATCTCGGCGATCAGCCGCGTGTTGGCGCAGCCCTCCTGCCAGGCGTCGGAGGAGTCGATGGCGTACATCTCCTCCGTCGACTTCAGGTAGTAGCCGGTGCCGTCGAACTTGAAGCGGTCCGGGTCGGAGAGGTTCTTGCCGGTCTGGATGCACAGCAGCGCGTCGTGCGCCTGCGCCTCGTGCGCGTAGGTGTAGTGCGAGTCGTTGGTGACCAGCGGGGGGATGCCGAGCTTCCTGCCGATCTCCAGCAGGCCGTCGCGGACCCGGCGCTCGATCTCGATGCCGTGGTCCATCAGCTCCAGGAAGTAGCGGTCCTTGCCGAAGATGTCCTGGTAGTCGGCGGCCGCCTTCAGGGCCTCGTCGAAGTGGCCCAGGCGCAGCCGGGTCTGCACCTCGCCGGAGGGGCAGCCGGTGGAGGCGACGATGCCCTCGGACCACTGCGAGATGGTCTCCTTGTCCATCCGGGGCCACTTCTGCAGCCAGCCCTCGGCGTAGGCGTCGGAGGAGAGGCGGAAGAGGTTGTGCAGGCCGGTCTTGTTCACGGCCCACATCGTCTTGTGGGTGTAGCCACCCGAACCGGAGACGTCGTCCCGCTTCTGGTGCGGCTGGCCCCACTGGATCTTGCGCTTGTTGCGGCGCGACTCCGGCGCGACATACGCCTCGATCCCGATGATCGGGGTGATGCCCGCCTTCTGCGCGGAGTGGAAGAAATCGTACGCGCCGTGCAGGTTGCCGTGGTCGGACATGGCAATGTGCGTCATGCCCATCTCGTTGCACGCGTTGAACATGTCCTTCAGCCGCGCGGCACCGTCCAGCAGCGAGTACTGGGTGTGGACGTGCAGGTGCGTGAACGGCGGCTTCGACACGTGCGGCCTCCTGGGGAACGCTGGGCGACAGGCTGCGGGCAGTCTGGGGGTCAGCCTCGAAGTCTATGCCCCGGCACCGACACCCGGAGGGCTCCCCCGCGTACCGTCACCCGGGAGTGCCGGGCACTCACGGGGGCCGCCGGACGTTGGTCCGGGTGGGGCCTCCGCCGCCGTGCGCGGCCGGAGCCGTTCCGCACCTGCGGAAACGTCCGCCCCACTCGTCACGCACCACCCCGCACCAGGAGGCACCCAGCGATGTCGGTCCCGCAGCTCGACGAGGAGCACCGCGGCGAGGAGATCCTCGCCGTCTTCGACACCGCCTTCGGCGAACTGCTGGCCGCCGACCCGGCCGCGTTCCGCGTGAAGTTCCGGAAGATGGCGGCGTCCGCCTTCGCGTTCTACCGGGGCACGGCGTGCCTCTTCTACCACGATCTGGCCGCGGAGCGCGCCGGGCAGGGCGGCGGGACGGCCTCCGGCGGCCCCTACCTCGACGAGCGCACCTCCCGCGTGTGGATCCACGGCGACCTGCACGCGGAGAACTTCGGCACGTACATGGATTCGACCGGTCGGCTGATCTTCAACGTCAACGACTTCGACGAGGCGTACGTCGGCCCCTTCACCTGGGACCTCAAGCGCTTCGCGGCCTCCGTCGCCCTGATCGGGTACGCCAAGGCGCTCGGCGACGAGCAGATCACCGAGCTGGTGCGGATCTACGCGGGCGCCTACCGCGAGCGGATCCACGCCCTGGCCACCGGCGCCAAGAGCGAGGAGGTGCCGCCGTTCACGCTGGACACGGCGTCCGGGCCGCTGCTGGACGCGCTGCGCGACGCCCGTGCGCTGACCCGCTTCGGGCTGCTGGACTCGATGACGGAGATCCGCGACTTCGAGCGCCGCTTCGCGCCGGGCGGCGGCGCCGTCGAGCTGGACGCCGCCACCCGCTACAAGGTGCTGGCGGCCTTCGACGGCTACCTGGAGACGCTCCCGGAGTCCTCCCTGACCCGCCCGGACTCCTACCGCGTGAAGGACGTCGTCGGCCGCCGCGGCATCGGCATCGGATCGGCCGGGCTGCCGTCGTACAACATCCTCCTGGAGGGCAACAGCGACGCCCTGGAGAACGACGTCGTGATCTACATCAAGCAGGCCCAGACCCCGGCCGTCTCCCGGCACGTCACCGACCGGGCGATCCGTGACTACTTCCGGCACGAGGGCCACCGCACGGTGATCTCCCAGCGCGCCCTCCAGGCCCACGCCGACCCGTGGCTGGGCTGGACCGAGCTGGACGGCGCCGGCCAGCTCGTCGCCGAGGTCTCGCCGTACGCCGTCGACCTGGACTGGGACGACATCGACGACCCGGAGGAGATCGCCGAGGTCGTCGCCGACCTGGGCCGGGCCACGGCCACCATGCACGCGGCGGCGGACGACCAGTCCGGCGAGTCCCTGGTGCCGTTCTCCACCGAGCGGGCCATCGACGCGGCGATCGCCGCCGACGAGGACGGCTTCGCGCCGCTGCTGATCGACTTCGCGCACGGTTACGGGGCACGCGCGCGTGCCGACCACCAGATCTTCGTGGACCTGTTCCGCAACGGCCGGATCCCGGGTCTGTGACCGTAGGCTCTCCCGGGAGGCCCGCCGGGTTCACAGGAACCCTTTAGGAGTCTCCTACCGACTCCCGTGACACACTCTTCTCTCGCTATGGACATATCCGGGACCCCGCTCAGAGCCGTACGCGCGGCGCTGTTCACGGCACTCGTCGTGACGCTCAGCACCGCGTCGCACGTGCTGCTGTCGCAGGTCCCGCTGCCGCTGAACACGGTGGCCGCGATCGCCGCCGCCGTATTCGTCCCGGCGTACGCCCTGGCGGGCCGCGAGCGCTCCTTCGGGCGGATCGCGGCCCTGCTGATCCCGCTGGAGCTGGCCGCCGACACGGTCTTCACCACCGGCCAGCACCTGTGCTACGGCGCGGCGGGCGGCCCGGTCACCGGCCCGCTGCGCTCCGTCGGCCTCCATGTGCTGTGCGGGACCGGCACCGGTGTCGGCACCGGTCTCACCGCACCGCTGACCCGGGTGACCGGCGCCGACACCGACCGGCTCGCCGCCGCCCTCGCGCACGCCGGCCCCGCCACCCCCTGGCTGCTGCTCGGCGCGCACATCGGCGTCGGGCTGCTCGCGGCGGCCTGGCTGCGCCGCGGCGAGCGGGCACTGGCCCAGCTGCTGCGGGCCGTGGCCGCGACCACGTTCCGGCCGCTGCTGCTGGCGGTGGCGGCCGTGACCGTGCGGCGGGCCCCCGCCGTGCGCCGGCCGGCGCGCCCGGCCCGCCGTACCGCCGCGGCCCGCGACCGCATCCTCATCCACTCCCTGGGACGGCGCGGACCGCCGCGCTCGGCCGCCCTCGCCTGAGAAACCTCAACCGAGCACCAGCAGTCCCCCTACGTTTCCCGCACACCCCCCGTGTGCGCGTCCCCATGGAGATCACCACCATGAGCAAGCGGAACAGCCAGGCGGCGAAGACGGCGGCCCGCGAGCGCCTGCGCCTGGAGCGCGAGCGCCAGGCCAAGCGCGAGAAGGCCAAGCGGCAGGCCGTCGTGGCCGGCTCCGTCGTCGGCATCCTGGCGATAGCCGGCGGCATCGGCTACGCCGTCGTGCAGGCCAACAAGCCCTCCCACTGGGAGACCGTCGCGGACGACAAGGTCGTCGCCCCGGCCCACACCACCGGTGAGAACGGCACGACCGTGACGATCGGCAAGAGCAGCGCGAAGAAGACCCTCAAGCTCTACGAGGACCCGCGCTGCCCGATCTGCGCCGCCTTCGAGCAGTCCGTCGGCTCCACCGTCGAGAAGGACGTCGACGCCGGCAAGTACAAGATCCAGTTCGTCGGCGGCACCTTCCTCGACGGCGACACCGAGAAGAAGGGGAAGTTCGAGGTCGGCTCGCACGGCGAGGGGTCGAAGAACGCGATGAGCGCCCTGGGCGCCGCCCTGAACGTGAGCCCCGAGGCGTTCCTCGACTACAAGGCGGCGCTCTACTCCTCGAAGTGGCACCCGTCGGAGAGCGACGACAAGTTCAAGGACGACGACTACCTCATCGACATCGCCGACAGCGTCCCCGCGCTGAAGGGCAACGCCACCTTCCGGAACGCCGTGAAGAAGGGGACGTACGACGCCTGGGCGCTGGCCATGTCCCAGGCGTTCAACGACAACAAGGACGGCGTCACCGGCACGCCGAGCCTGGTGATGGACGGCAAGCAGCTCACCGGCCCGGACGGAAACGCGCCCATGACGGTGGAGGACTTCACCAAGGCGGTCGACGCCGCGCTGAAGGCCTGACCACGCGGACGCCGGCCCGCTGGTGAAGAGCGGGCGTCGAAGAGCGGGCGAACTTTCGGGAGTTCGCCCGCTCCCGTCCATACCGATCAGTAATCTGATCGGCCGTGACCAGTCGACACAGATCATCCGCATCCGACGGCCCGTCGTCCGCCGCGCACGCGAACTCCCCCGCCCCGAGCCGCCGTACGGTCGTCAAGGCCGCGACCGCCGGCGCGGTCCTCGCCGCCCCGCTCGCCGCGGCCGTACCCGCCGGTGCCGCCGGCGCCGCGCCCGCCTTCCTGCACGGGGTGGCCTCCGGCGACCCGCTGCCCGACGGCGTCCTGCTGTGGACCCGGGTGACGCCGGTCCCCGAGGCCGTGCCGGGCTCCGGCACCGGCCCGGACACCGAGGTGGAGTGGGTCGTCGCCACGGACCGGGCGTTCACGGACATCGTCGCCAAGGGCTCCGTCACCGCGACCGCCGCCTGTGACCACACCGTCAAGGCGGACGTCCGCGGCCTGGAACCCGCCACCGACTACTGGTTCCGCTTCTCCGCCGGGGGCACCGACTCCCCCGCCGCCCGCACCCGCACCGCGCCGGCGGCCGGCGCGGCCGTGGTGAACCTGCGCTTCGGCGTGGTGTCCTGCGCCAACTGGGAGGCCGGCCACTTCGCCGCCTACCGCCACCTCGCGGCCCGCGGCGACCTGGACGCCTGGCTGCACCTGGGCGACTACCTCTACGAGTACGGCACCGGCGAGTACGGCACCCGCGGCACCGTCGTCCGCCCGCACGCCCCGGCCCACGAGATCCGCACGCTCGCCGACTACCGCATACGGCACGGCCTTTACAAGACGGACCCCGACCTCCAGGCCCTGCACGCCGCCGCACCCGTGGTCGCGATCTGGGACGACCACGAGTTCGCCGACAACGCCTGGTCGGGCGGGGCCGGGAACCACACCGAGGGCACCGAGGGCGCCTGGTCCGCGCGGCAGGCCGCCGCCAAGCAGGCCTACTTCGAGTGGATGCCGGTCCGCCCGGCGGTCGCGGGCACCACCTACCGGCGCCTGCGGTTCGGCAGGCTCGCCGACCTGTCCCTGCTGGACCTGCGGTCGTTCCGCTCCCGGCAGGCCGCGATCGGCGACGGCGACGTCGACGACCCGGACCGCACCCTCACCGGCCGCGCCCAGCTGGACTGGCTCAAGGCCGGGCTGCGGGCCTCCGACACCACCTGGCGGCTGGTCGGCAACTCCGTGATGATCGCGCCGTTCGCCGTCGGCTCGCTCACCGCCGACCTGCTCCGCCCGCTCGCCGAGCTGCTGGGCCTGCCCCGGGAGGGTCTCGCCCTCAACACCGACCAGTGGGACGGCTACACCGACGACCGCCGCGAGCTCCTCGCCCACCTGCGGACCCACGCCATCCGCAACACGGTCTTCCTGACCGGCGACATCCACATGGCGTGGGCCAACGACGTGCCCCACGACGCCGGGACCTACCCGCTGTCCGCCTCCGCCGCCACGGAGTTCGTCGTCACCTCGGTGACCTCCGACAACCTCGACGACCTCGTGAAGGTCCGCGAGGGCACGGTCTCCGCCGTCGCCGCGCCGCTGATCCGCGCCGCCAACCGGCACGTCCACTGGGTCGACACCGACCGCCACGGGTACGGCGTGCTGGACCTCACGGCCGAGCGCGCGCAGATGGACTACTACGTCCTGTCCGACCGCACGTCGGCGGACGCGACCGCCTCCTGGGCCCGCTCCTACCGCACGCGCAGCGGCACGCAGAAGGTCGAGCGCGCCTACGCCCCGGTCTAGCGCCGGCGCCCCGCTCCGGCGCCCGCGGTCCGCTCCGGCACCTGCGCCCCGGTCAGCCGGCCTGGGGCCGCTCGTCCTCCAGGGAGCCGAGGAAGCCGAGCGCCACCCGCCAGGTGGCCTCGGCGGCCTCCTCGTCGTAGTCCGGCAGGTCGGGGTCGGTGTAGAGGTGGCCCGCCCCGGCGTACCGGTACACCTCGACGTCGGCGCCGGCCCGGCCCATCTGGAGGTACCAGGCGCTCAGCCACTCGTCCGGCTCGAACGGGTCCGGCTCCGCCACGTGGAGCTGGACCGGCAGGCCGTCCACCGAGGCGTTCGGCGCGAGGTCGGAGGTGCCGTGCAGGAGGAGCAGCCCGCGCGCCTTGTCGTCGCCGAGGGCGAGGGTCTGGGCGATCGAGGCGCCGAGCGAGAACCCGGCGTAGACCAGCCCGCGCTCCGAGTAGGGCGCGGCGGCCAGCACGGCCCGCTTCAGCAGCTCGTCCTTGCCGAGCTCGTCCTGGAACGCCATGCCCTCCTCGACCGTGCCGAACGTGCGCCCCTCGAAGAGGTCCGGCGTCCACACCTGGTGCCCGGCGGCGCGCAGCCGGTCCGCGGCCTGCCGCACCGCGGGGGTGAGGCCATGGGTCGAGTGAAAGAGCATGATGTTCATGAGGCCATGGTGCCAGCCGGGTCCGACAGCGCCGGGCGGCGTCCCTATCCACAAGCGTCGCGAAGTCACATGTTCGGTCCCCCGCGGTGCCGGTTACGTTCGTGGGCATGGAGAACATACTCCGCCCGCTGATCGTGGTCGGCGGCTCGGTCGTGCTGACGCTCGTCATCGGCTGGGCCACCGACCTGCTGCTGCGCAAGGCCGACCAACGCAACCACGACACCCCGCTGTGGGGGCTGCTGCGCCGCGGCCGGATCCCCTACCAGCTCGTCCTGTGCGCCGCCCTGCTGAAGGGGTCGTACGTCGAGGCCGGGCTGTTCCCGTCCCACCGGGCCGGCATCGGCCGGACCCTGGCGCTGGTGCTGATCGGCTCGGCCGCCTGGCTGGTCATCAGGATCGCCTCGGCGATCGTCGAGACGTCGTACACCAGCTACGCCAACGCCCGGGCGCAGCGCGACCCGGCCCGGGTGCGGCGGGTGCGCACCCAGGTGACGCTGATCATGCGGGTGGTCTCCGCGGTGGTCGGCGTGGTGGCGGGGGCCTCGATGCTGCTGACCTTCCCGGACATGCGCACGGCGGGCGCCTCGCTGCTCGCCTCGGCGGGTGTCCTCGGCATCGTGGCCGGCATCGCCGCGCAGTCCACGCTGGGCAACCTGTTCGCGGGGCTGCAGATCGCCTTCGGCGACATGGTGCGCATCGGCGACACGGTGGTGGTGGACGGCGAGTGGGGCACCGTCGAGGAGATCACACTGACGTTCCTGACCGTGCGCACCTGGGACGAGCGCCGGATCACCATGCCGGTGTCGTACTTCACGTCGAAGCCGTTCGAGAACTGGTCGCGCGGCACGCCGCAGATGACCGGCATCGTGTACTGGCACCTCGACCACACGGCACCGCTGGACGCGATGCGCGACAAGCTCCGCGACATCCTGCGCGCGTGCCCCGCCTGGGACGGGCGTGCCTACGACCTGACGGTCACGGACACCACCCCGACCACCATGCAGGTGCGGGCCCTGGTGACGGCCAAGGACGCCGACGACATCTGGACGGTGCGGGTGACGGTCCGCGAGCAGATGATCCGCTGGCTGGCCGAGGCGCACCCCTACGCGCTGCCCCGCGTCGCCGTGGGGGAGGCGGTTTCGCCGCCGGCCCGTGACGGCTTCCGCCGCTCCTCGCCCGACGGGGCCGCGCACCGCCTGCCCGAGCAGTCGCGGCGCCGCTGACGGGGCCGCGCGGACCGCCGCCGGGCCTTCGGTGCCCGCCCCCGCCGCGGCCGCCCCGGGCCCGGTCCGTCACCGCAGGCTGCGGACGTCCAGGTGCCGCAGCACCCGGTCCACGATCTCCGGGTCGGCGCCGGGCTCGCTGCGCGCCGCGAGCACCTCGTGGCGCGCGGCGCTCAGCAGCTCGCCCTGGATCCGCCGGATCCGCTTCACCCGCCGCGCCCGCTGCTCGTGCGCCTCGCGCCGCTCCTCGCCCCCGATGTCCG
Organism: Streptomyces sp. NPDC006134; assembly: GCF_040628835.1. Taxonomy (NCBI): domain Bacteria; kingdom Bacillati; phylum Actinomycetota; class Actinomycetes; order Kitasatosporales; family Streptomycetaceae; genus Streptomyces; species Streptomyces sp. NPDC006134. Next base: position 71,760 of record NZ_JBEXTV010000030.1, read on the forward strand.
GGCTGATCCGCACCCCGATGTCGTAGGCCCGCCGCAGCATCTGCTCGGACAGCTCCTCCGGCAGTTCCTCGACCGCCTCGATCTCCTTCAGCCGGCGCTTCGCCGCCCTGGCCGCCCGCAGGGCCAGTTCCTTCTCGAACGCCTTCTCCCGCTCGGTGTCGGCCCGCACCCCGAGCCGGTTCACCAGCCACGGCAGGGTGAGCCCCTGGAGGAGCAGCGTCACCATGATCACCCCGAAGGCGATGAAGACGATCTCGTCGCGGTTGGGGAAGGGGCTGCCGTCGTCCGTCCTGAGCGGGATCGCCAGGGCCAGCGCCACCGAGGCGACGCCCCGCATCCCCGACCACCACATGACGACGGTCTCCCGCCAGCTCATCGGGATGTCCTCGTCGTGGTCCCGGTTGGCGTGCAGCCGTTTCGTCAGCCAGGTCGCCGGCAGCAGCCACAGCAGCCGGACGAGGACGACGACGGCGGCGACCGCCGCGGCCCAGCCGAGCAGCTCGCCCCAGCGCCCGGAGGCCGTGCGGATGGCGTTGTGCAGTTCCAGGCCGATGAGCCCGAAGGCGACCCCGGTGACGAGCGTGTCGACGACGTCCCAGACGGTGTGCCCGGCGAGCCTGGTCATCACGTCGTCGGCGTCGGCCGCCTGCTCGGCGAGGAACATCGCGGTGGTGAGCACGGCGAGCACCCCGGAGCCGTGCAGCTCCTCGGCCAGGACGTAGCTGACGTACGGCACCAGCAGCGTCAGCCCGATCTGCAGGGTGGGGTCGTCCAGCAGGCCCAGCAGCTTGCTCGCGCCCCAGCCGAGGGCGAGTCCCACGGCGACGGCGACGACGGCGGACAGCACCAGGTCCAGGCCCGCCTTCCACGGCGAGAAGGTGCCGCTGACGGCGGCGGCGATGGCCACGTGGTACAGGACGATGGCCGTCACGTCGTTGAACAGCCCCTCGCCCTCCAGGATGGAGACGAGCCGGCGCGGCAGCCCCAGCTGTCCGGCGACGGCGGTCGCCGCCACCGGGTCGGGCGGCGCCACCAGCGCGCCGAGGGCGAAGGCGGCGGCGATCGGCAGCCCCGGCACGATCGCGTGGGCGGTGGCGGCCACGCAGGCCATGGTGACGAACACCAGCGCCACCGCGAGCAGGAAGATCGGCCGTTTGTTGGCCGCGAACTGCCGCCAGGAGGTCCGCCGCACGGCCGCGTACAGCAGGGGCGGCAGCAGCAGGGGCAGGATGAGGTCGGGCGGGATGTCGACGTTGGGCACGAAGTCGAGCAGCGCCAGGACGATGCCGAGGACCGTCATCAGCACCGGCGCCGGCAGCCCGAGGCGGTCCCCGACCGGGACGCTCAGCACGGCCCCGAGCAAGAGCAGGAACAACAGGGCCAACTGATCCACGGTCAGCGCTCCGGCGATCTAGGCGTTCACACGGCAGACTTCAAGCCTGCCACGACACCGCGCTCACCAGCCTCTTCCGCCCCCTGAGCCACACGGCGCGGCGGACCGGCAGGCCCCGGAGCACGCCCGACCCGGTACGTCACAGAGCGCGACAGAACACGCCGGACCCGGTACGTCCAGAGCACGCCGGACCCTGTACCTCACAGAGCACGCCGGACCCGGCGCGTCACAAAGCACCCGGGACACGACAGCCACAGAGGACCCGGGACGCGACGGGTCACAGAGCACCCGGGACACGAGAGGTCACAGAACGCGCCGCATCGCCCGGTGCGGAATCCCCGCGTCCGGGAACTCCGGACCGTACGCCTCGTAGCCGAGCCGCTCGTAGAACCCCAGCGCGTGGGTCTGCGCGTGCAGGTCCACCGCCGTGAGCCCCCGCGCGCGGGCCGCCTCCTCGATCGCCCGCACCAGCGCCGCCCCGACGCCCAGCCCGCGGGCGGCCCGGGTCACGGCGAGCCGGCCCAGGGAGCCGACGGCCGGCCCGTCACCGGTCTTGGCCGCGGCGGCCTCGCCGTACAGCAGCCGCCCGGTGCCGAGCGGCACGCCGTCCTCGCGGACCGCCAGGACGTGCACCGCGCCGGCGTCGTAGGCGTCGTACTCGATCTCCTCGGGGACCCCCTGCTCGGCGACGAAGACCTCCTTGCGCACCGCGAAGCAGGCCTCCCGGTCGGCGGGGTCCTCGGCGACGCGCACCGCGTACGGGCCGGCGCTCATGCCCAGGTCTCCTCGCGGACCTGGTCGAGAGCCCGCTGCAGGTCCTCGGGGTAGTCGCTGGTGAACTCCACCCACTCGCCGCTGCCGGGGTGCTCGAAGCCGAGCCGCACCGCGTGCAGCCACTGGCGGGTCAGGCGCAGGCGCTTGGCGAGCGTCGGGTCGGCGCCGTACGTCAGGTCGCCGACGCAGGGGTGGCGGTGGGCGGCCATGTGGACGCGGATCTGGTGGGTGCGGCCCGTCTCCAGCTTCACGTCGAGCAGGGAGGCGGCGCGGAAGGCCTCGATCAGGTCGTAGTGCGTGACGGACGGCTTGCCCTCGGCGGTGACCGCCCACTTGTAGTCGTGGTTCGGGTGGCGGCCGATGGGCGCGTCGATGGTGCCGCTGGTCGGGTCGGGGTGGCCCTGGACGAGCGTGTGGTAGCGCTTGTCGACCGTGCGCTCCTTGAACTGGCGCTTGAGCGAGGTGTACGCCCGCTCCGACTTGGCGACCGCCATCAGGCCGGAGGTGCCGACGTCCAGCCGGTGCACGATGCCCTGGCGCTCGGCGGCGCCGGAGGTCGAGATGCGGTACCCGGCGGCGGCGAGCCCGCCGATGACGGTCGGGCCGCTCCAGCCGGGCGACGGGTGGGCGGCCACCCCGACCGGCTTGACGATCACGACCACGTCCTCGTCGTCGTGCACGATCTCCATGCCCTCGACCGGCTCGGCGACCACTTGCACCGGCGCGGGCGCCTGCGGCATCTCGACCTCCAGCCAGGCCCCGCCGCGCACCCGCTCCGACTTGCCGACCACCGACCCGTCGACCGTGACCTTCCCCGCCGCCGCCAGCTCGGCGGCCTTGGTACGGGAGAAGCCGAACATGCGGGAGATGGCGGCGTCGACACGCTCGCCCTCCAGGCCGTCGGGCACGGGCAGGGTACGGATCTCGGGAATCGTGCTCACCCGTCGAGTATGCCGGACGAGTGACGCGGCCCATCACGCACGCCGGGGCGCAGGGCTCGGGAGCAGCCTTCCACAGGAGGCCCTGGGCCTCCGCCCAGTCGGCGAACCCTCCGGTGCGAAAGGGGATGCGGTAGTGGCTTTCCAACAGGTCGTCCGCCAGCGCCGAGACAAGAGGAACGGTCAGCAGCCCGGCGCGGATGGCTTCACACAGCAGGCCCAGGGTCCTGCGCACCATGACCGACGGCCGCGTGTCGCTTCCACGGCGACGCGATCGTCGATCACTGCGATCGCCCCGGGAGTGCTTTCGGCAAGGGCGAGCACGCCACATTCGCCGGCGTTACGGCCGTCGGGTCCGATCAACCGCTTCGCGTAGTAGGCGAACGCCGATAGCTGGGTTTCCGTGTCCAGCGGCACGACCTCGATCCACGGCGTCTCCTCGAGGACCGACCGCAGATGTGGATGGTACGGAATCCCTTGGCGCACCTCTTCACGAACGATGTCCGGTATGCACACGCGATGCTCTTTGAGTACGGTTTTCAGGACACCGAGCCACTGAGCCTTGGCAAAGTGACTGAGCGGACCGGTGTCCAGCACATAGGCCGGCGGCTCATCGGTCACGACATGACGGCCCAGATCCCGGAGGCCGGAACAGGCGGCAGCTCGGGCAGAGAGGCACTGTCGAAGGTGCCGAGCAGGAGTCCCAGCGCCCTTCCTTCGGTCACCGCCTCCTTTCGGTACAGCGTCAGCACGGCCTGCTCGTACGCCCGGGGCAGGGAGACGGGTGCCAGTTCGTCGCTGACCACAAGATCCTTCTCGACGATGTCGGCTCTGCGAGTCTGAACCTGGCGGATGTCCTCAGCCCTGGAGTGCTCGGCCAGGTGGAGCTCCTTGAGGCGTCGGGCCAGAGTCGCCATGTCTACCCGGTAGTGACTGGCAGCCCGGACCGCGGCGTCCCTCCAGCTCTCATCGGGCGCCTCCAGCCATCGAGCCCACCGGGCCCGCAGGTCGGTTTCCGGCAGCAGCAGAGCCCGGGCGAACCTGTCGAGACGTGCCTCAAGACCGTCGGCGTCCGCCGAGGCGATCCGCCAGTCCAGGGCATACTCGTCGGCGATGAGATAGTGACCCAACTCGTGCGCGGCGGCGAGGCGGCGCCGCCCCACCATCCTGCTGCCGTTGACGAGCGTCACACCGCCCCTCTCCAGCAGCACGGTGCCAGCGTCGGCACCCTCCCCCAGATCGAGCGAGAAGACCAGAAGCCCGAGGTTCGAGGCCAGACCTGCGATGTTGTGTGCGGGTTCGGCAGGCGTCAACCCGAGCATCCGGCGCGCGGTGTCCGCCATTTCCTCGGCCTCGGCAGCGGTGGCGGGCGGCGGCAGCGGACCGGGCTGACCGGAAACCAGCCCCTGGACGCAGGACACGACGAACTCGGCTTCACGGACCAGCTCGTCGAGCCGTATGTCGATTGCCTGGGTGGCGACATCGGGATGGGCTCTGCGGTAGGACACGAGGGCAGGTGGAGCCTCATCGACAAACCACTCCACACGCCGCTGGAGTTCGCATGCGATGGCCACCAGCTCGAGCGCAGACAAGCGGCGTGTGCCGGTTTCGATCTTGGCGAGGGCGCTGCGATCCAGGCCGACGGCCGCCGCGAGCTGCTCCTGGGTGACCCCCTGTTCAGCCCGCGCTTTTGCGACCCGCTGCCCGATACCCATGTGTGCGAATTTAGCGCAACGCAGGATCAGCGCGGTGGGAACATCGAGCCGGCCGGCTCAGTCCTTGTGGACGGTCCCGTCCGGGTCGAGCCCCCGGAAGGACAGCAGCACGATCAGGATGCCGCCGCAGACGATCGCCGAGTCGGCGAGGTTGAAGACGGCGAAGTGCTTGGGTGCGATGAAGTCGACGACCGCGCCCTCGAAGACGCCGGGCGAGCGGAAGATCCGGTCGGTGAGGTTGCCGAGCGCCCCGCCGAGCAGCAGGCCGAGCGCGATCGCCCACGGCAGGCTGTAGAGCTTGCGGGCCAGGCGGGCGATCACGACGATGACCACCGCCGCGATCACCGTGAAGATCACGGTGAAGGCCTCACCGAAGCCGAAGGCCGCGCCCGCGTTGCGGATCGCCTCGAACCTCAGCCAGTCGCCGACGATCTCGACGGGCTCGTGGTGCTCCAGCTTGGCGACCACGATCATCTTGCTGATCAGGTCGAGGGCGTACGCGAAGGCGGCGACGGCGAACAGCACGGCGATCCGGCGCCTGCCGCGGGGCCGCCCGGCCGCACCGCCCTGCGCCGCACCGTCCTCGGGCACGGCCCGGTCCGCCGCGGGCACGGCCGCCTCACCGGTGCCGCCGGCACCCTCGGTACCGTCGGCACCGGACCCGCCGGCCGGGGTCCGTGCCGGGCCGGCACCGGACCGCTCGTCCGGCGCGGCGGGCCCGTCCGGCCGCTCCTGCCCGGCCCGCGCCGCGTCCGGGGTGCCCGGCGTACCGATGATGCGCTCCGCCTCTGCCACGTGAGTCCCTCAACCTAGGTGCCTGACTGAGGACGAGGGTACGGTACGCCTTCCGCGGCCCACGTGCTCAGGACGTGAACGGCGGCCGGTCAGTACCGGCGCTCCTGCTTCTGCTTGCACTCCACGCACAGCGTGGCCCGCGGGAACGCCTGCATACGGGCCTTGCCGATCGGGTTCCCGCAGTTCTCGCACAGGCCGTACGTCCCCGCGTCGAGGCGTTCCAGGGCGCGCTCGGTCTGGGTGAGCATCTCGCGCGCGTTGGCGGCGAGCGCCAGCTCGTGCTCACGCGTGATGTTCTTGGTGCCGGTGTCCGCCTGGTCGTCGCCCGCGCCGTCCCCGGAGTCGCGCATGAGGCCCGCCAGCGCCTGCTCGGAGGAGGCGATCTCGGCGCGCAGCCGCGCCTCCTCGGACAGCAGTTCGCCGCGCGCCTCCTCCATCTCCTCCGGGGTCCAGGGGTCCTCCCCTGGACGCACCGCGAGATCGCCGGGCTCCGCCGCGGCGCCCCGCGCCTTCGGAACAGCGCTCTTCGCCGCCGTGGCCGTGCCAGGGGTCTTCTTCGCAACCACCGTCGTGGCTCCCGTCTGCTCCGCGGCCTGAGCCGCGCCCGCCTTCTTGGCCGTGCTCTTCCCTCCGGCGCCGCTCTTGGCGACACCCGTCGCGGCACCGCTCTTGGCGACGCCCGTCGCGGCACCGCTCTTGGCGACGCCCGTCGCGGCGCCGCTCTTCCCGGCGCCGGCGGCTCCCTTCGTACGGGCCGCCTTCCTCCCGGGCGCCTTCTTCACCGGGGCCTCGCCGGCGGCCTTCTCCCCGGTCTTCCCGGCCGCCGCCTTCTTCCCGGCCCGTCCCGCGGCCTCCGCCACGGGCTCCCGCGCGCCCTTCCTCCCGCCCGCCTCCTCGCCCGGCCCCCCTCCGGAGGCGCGCGCCCCTCCGGTCGCAGGGGCCGCACCGCCGGAGGAACCCGTGGACGTACCGGACCTCGACTGCTGTACGGCGGTCTTCTTCACCACCATGGCCGCGGCCCCCTCACATATTGTGATCTTGCTCGCGAATCGTGCTGGGACGATAAATCGACTTGAGTCCCGCGGCAACGGGGCGCACCGCCCGATTCGCCCGCCTCGCGGATGCCGCTCGGCGGACCTGCATGCGTTGTGCCCAGCTCCCGGCCGGGTATGCCGCCGGTCCGGACGTCCCGGAATGCCGGACACCGCGCCGCCCCATTCGGGGCACGGGAGGCCATGACGCGCGCCGGTCCCGCACTCCGCCGAAACCGGTCGGCCGCCGGCCGCGCGGCGCCGTACACTGGGCGGAGCGAAAAGCGTGGATGGGGACGAGTAGCGGCGTAGGCAGCCCAGAGCGACCCGGGGACGGTGTGAGCCCGGGGGCGAGCGCGACGTGAAGATCACCCCGGAGCCGCCGGAAGAAAGCCGCGCAGCACCAGGCGCGGCGAGTAGAACCGGCATCGCGACCTCAATGAGGGGGCTCACCGGAGCGCGTGCGGCGCACGCCGTGCCGGGGGGCCAAGGAGGGTGGTACCGCGGGAGCCCGCCGCACACGGAGCGGCGTACGCAGCACTGATGGCTCTCGTCCCTCCGACGGAAGGCAGCACGTCCGCCGGAGGAAGCCCGTTGAATACGCCGCCGCAGTACCGCCAGGTACCCGCCCAGGTCGACCTGCCCGCGCTCGAGCACGCCGTGCTCGACTTCTGGCGCGAGCAGAAGATCTTCGCCAAGAGCCTGGAGCAGTCCCAGGGCCGCCCCGAATGGGTGTTCTACGAGGGTCCGCCCACCGCCAACGGCATGCCGGGCGCCCACCACATCGAGGCCCGCGTCTTCAAGGACGTCTTCCCCCGCTTCCGCACCATGCGCGGCTACCACGTGGCCCGCAAGGCCGGCTGGGACTGCCACGGCCTGCCCGTGGAGCTGGCCGTCGAGAAGGAGCTGGGCTTCTCCGGCAAGCAGGACATCGAGGCGTACGGCATCGCCGAGTTCAACGCCAAGTGCCGCGAGTCGGTGACCCGCCACACCGACGCCTTCGCCGAGCTGACCACCCGCATGGGCTACTGGGTCGACCTCGACGACGCCTACCGGACCATGGACCCGGAGTACGTCGAGTCCGTCTGGTGGTCTCTGAAGGAGATCTTCAAGAAGGGCCTGCTGGTCCAGGACCACCGCGTCGCCCCCTGGTGCCCCCGCTGCGGCACCGGCCTGTCCGACCACGAGCTGGCCCAGGGCTACGAGACGGTCGTCGACCCCTCCGTCTACGTCCGCTTCCCGCTCACCTCCGGCCCGCTGGCCGGCGAGGCCGCGCTCCTGGTGTGGACGACCACGCCCTGGACCCTGGTCTCCAACACGGCCGTGGCCGCCCACCCCGAGGTCACCTACGTCGTCGCGACGAACGGCGAGGAGAAGCTGGTCGTCGCCGAGCCGCTGGTCGCCAAGGCCCTCGGCGAGGGCTGGGAGACCACCGGCCAGACCTTCACCGGCGCCGAGATGGAGCGCTGGAGCTACCGGCGCCCGTTCGAGCTGGTGGAGTTCCCGGCCGAGGCCCACTTCGTGGTCAACGCCGACTACGTCACCACCGAGGACGGCACGGGCCTGGTCCACCAGTCCCCCGCCTTCGGTGAGGACGACCTGAAGGTCTGCCGCTCCTACGGCCTGCCGCTGGTGAACCCGGTCCGCCAGGACGGCACCTTCGACGCGGACCTCCCCCTGGTCGGCGGCGTCTTCTTCAAGAAGGCCGACGAGAAGCTCACCGAGGACCTCGGCGAGCGCGGGCTGCTCTTCAAGCACCTCCCGTACGAGCACAGCTACCCGCACTGCTGGCGCTGCCACACCGCGCTGCTGTACTACGCGCAGCCGTCCTGGTACATCCGCACCACGGCGATCAAGGACCGCCTGCTGGCGGAGAACGAGAAGACCAACTGGTTCCCGGACACGGTCAAGCACGGCCGCTACGGCGACTGGCTGAACAACAACATCGACTGGGCGCTGTCCCGCAACCGCTACTGGGGCACCCCCCTGCCGATCTGGCGCTGCGAGGAGGGCCACCTCACCTGCGTCGGCTCCCGCGCCGAGCTCACCGAGCTCACCGGCACCGACCAGTCGGGCCTCGACCCGCACCGCCCCTACATCGACGACGTCACCTTCACCTGCACCCACGAGGGCTGCTCCCTCGAAGCGGTGCGCGTGCCGGAGGTCATCGACGCCTGGTACGACTCGGGCTCGATGCCGTTCGCGCAGTGGGGCTACCCGTACAAGAACAAGGAACTGTTCGAGTCCCGCTACCCGGCGCAGTTCATCTCCGAGGCCATCGACCAGACCCGCGGCTGGTTCTACACCCTCATGGCGGTCGGCACCCTCGTCTTCGACAAGTCGAGTTACGAGAACGTCGTCTGCCTCGGCCACATCCTCGCCGAGGACGGCCGCAAGATGTCCAAGCACCTGGGCAACATCCTCCAGCCGATCCCGCTCATGGACCAGCACGGCGCGGACGCGGTCCGCTGGTTCATGGCGGCCGGCGGCTCCCCGTGGGCGGCACGCCGCGTCGGCCACGGCACCATCCAGGAGGTCGTCCGCAAGACGCTCCTCACCTACTGGAACACGGTCGCCTTCCAGGCCCTGTACGCCCGCACCTCCGGCTGGGCCCCCTCCGAGGCCGACCCGGCCCCGGCCGACCGCCCGCTCCTGGACCGCTGGCTGCTGTCCGAGCTGCACGCCCTGACCGACCAGGTCACCCAGGCCCTGGAGGGCTACGACACCCAGCGCGCCGGCAAGCTGCTGTCCGCGTTCGTCGACGACCTGTCCAACTGGTACGTGCGCCGCTCCCGCCGCCGCTTCTGGCAGGGCGACAAGGCCGCGCTGCGCACCCTGCACGAGGTCGTCGAGACGGTCACGAAGCTGATGGCCCCGCTGACCCCGTTCATCACCGAGCGGGTCTGGCAGGACCTGATCGTGCCGGTCACCCCGGGCGCCCCGGAGTCGGTCCACCTGTCCTCCTGGCCGGAGGCGGACCTCACCGCGATCGACCCGGAGCTGTCGCAGCAGATGCTGCTGGTCCGCCGGCTCGTGGAGCTGGGCCGGGCCACGCGCGCCGAGTCGGGCGTGAAGACCCGCCAGCCGCTGAAGCGGGCGCTGATCGCGGCGACGGGCTTCGAGTCCCTCGACCCCGAGCTGCACGCGCAGATCACGGAAGAGCTGAACGTCGAGTCCCTGGCCTCCCTCTCCGAGGTCGGCGGCAGCCTGGTCGACACGACCGCCAAGGCCAACTTCCGCGCGCTCGGCAAGCGCTTCGGCAAGCGCGTCCAGGACGTGGCGAAGGCCATCGCGAACGCGGACGCCGCGGCGCTCTCCCTCGCCCTGCGCGAGGGCACGGCGTCGGTCGAGGTCGACGGCGAGACGATCACCCTCACCCCCGACGAGGTGATCATCACGGAGACGCCGCGCGAGGGCTGGTCGGTCGCCTCCGACTCCGGTGCCACGGTCGCGCTGGACCTGGAGATCACGGAGGAGCTGCGCCGCGCGGGCCTCGCCCGGGACGCGATCCGCCTGATCCAGGAGGCCCGCAAGAACAGCGGCCTCGACGTCGCCGACCGCATCGCCCTGCGCTGGACGGCCACGGACCCGGCGGTCGTCGCCGCCCTGACGGACCACTCCGCCCTGATCGCCGACGAGGTCCTCGCCACGGACTTCGCCCAGGGCGAGGCGGACGGCACGTACGGCGAGCCCTTCACCGACGAGGGCCTGACCCTGACGTTCCGCCTGCGCAAGGCGGCGTAAGCACCGGCACACGCCACGAGGGCCCGGCCCCCGCCGCGCAGGCGGGGGCCGGGCCCTCACCACTCGGTCCGCACCGCTCGGCCCGCACTGCTCGGCCCGCACTGCCCGGTCCGCAGCACTCGATCCGCCCTGCTCGACCGCCGCCGGGCGTCCCGGCCCGGGCACCCGGTCAACCCGCGTAAAAAGGGCGAGGCCCCGGATCCTGGGATCCGGGGCCTCGCCCAGTGAACGCTGCCGACGCCTACGGCGTGCTCATGGCCGCCGGGGCCGTCAGTTGTCGTCCTCGTCGATGAGGAACCCGCGCATCGGCGAGGGCGCCTGCCCCATCGGGGACGGGCCCTGCGGACGCACCGGCGCCATCGGCTGGGTCATCGCCGGGGACATCTGCTGCTGACCGCCGTAGGACGGACCGGACGACGAGCCCGGACCGCTGCCCATCGACTGGTTGCCGCCGTAGGACGGGGCGCTCGCACCGGCCGGAGCCATGGAAGGCGCCGGGGACGGCGGGAGGGAAGCCGTCGCGGGCGTGCGCGGCGGGGCGAGCGAGTCGTCGGCCTGGGTCTCCAGCTGGCGCAGCTGCGACTCCAGGTAGGACTTCAGCCGCGTACGGTACTCGCGCTCGAAGCCGCGCAGGTCCTCGACCTTGCGCTCCAGCGTGGCGCGGGCGGACTCCAGGGAGCCCATCGCGACACGGTGCTTCTCCTGCGCGTCCCGCTCCAGGGCGTCGGCCTTGGCCCGGGCGTCACGCTCGAGACCCTCGGCACGGCTGCGCGCCTCGCCGACGATCTTGTTGGCCTCGGAACGGGCCTCCGCGATCGCCTGGTCGGCGGTCTGCTGGGCCAGCGACAGGACGCGCGCCGCGCTGTCGCCGCCGGGACCCTGGCCCATCGGACCGGGGCCGCCCATGGGGCCGCCCATCGGACCGGGACCCATCTGACCCTGCATGGGGCCACCCTGACCCATCGGACCAGGACCCTGGCCCATCGGGCCGGGACCCTGCGGGCCACCCTGACCGCCGGGACCGGCGGGCAGCTGCGGGGCACCGCTCGGCAGCTGGGGCGGGCCACCCATGGGGCCGGGGCCGCCCATCTGCTGCTGCGGCGGGCCCGATATCCCGGCGGGTACCGGAGCGCCGGGACCTCGCATGCCCTGCTGCTGCTGGTCCTGCTGCTCCGGGGGCTTGCGCATGTTCTGCTGGTTCTGCGCGGCGGCGCGCGTGGCGGCGGCCAGCTTGGCGCGCAGATCCTCGTTCTCGCGGAGCAGGCGGGTCAGTTCGGCTTCGACCTCGTCGAGGAAGGCATCGACCTCGTCCTCGTCATAGCCTTCTCGGAGGCGGACGGTCGTGAACTGCTTGTTCCGCACGTCCTCGGGGGTCAACGGCATCTCTTCACCTCAACGTAGTCGTCGGCATTCGGCAAGACCGTAGTTCACATCGCTCACAGCCGGCTCACGATCGAGATCAGGATGTAGACGATGATCATCAGTACGAAGAAGGACAGGTCGAGCGCCACGCCCCCGAGACGCAGCGGCGGGATGACCCGCCGCAGAAGCTTCAGCGGTGGATCGGTGACAGTGTAGGTGGCCTCCAGAACGACCACCATCGCCTTGCCGGGTTGCCACGAGCGGGCGAACTGGAAGACGTAGTCCATGACCAACCGGAAGATGAGCACGATGAGGAAGCACATCAGCGCGATGTAGACGACATCCAGGACCACGCTCATGACCTGTGCTTCCCTCTCCCCTGATCCAACCTCGGACCCTTGCTCTCACCGGTAATGCGTCTCAGCTCTGGTTGAAGAACCCGCCCTCTGCGATGCGGGCCTTGTCCTCCGCCGTGACATCGACGTTAGCAGGAGACAACAGGAACACCTTCTGCGTCACCCGCTCGATGCTGCCGTGAAGACCGAACACCAGACCGGCCGCGAAGTCGACCAGCCGCTTGGCGTCCGTGTCGTCCATCTCGGTCAGATTCATGATCACCGGGGTGCCCTCACGGAAGTGTTCCCCGATAGTACGGGCCTCGTTGTAGGTCCGCGGGTGGAGCGTGGTGATCCGGTAAGGCTCTCGTTCCGACACGACCTTGGGCATGATCACCGGTGCGTTCTTCTCCAGGCTTGCGCGTTCTTGTGTGATGGATGCCACGGGCGCGATACGCGCCGGGCGCCCGGATTCCGCGGGGAGCGAAGCGACGCGGGAGACCGGCTCGCGCGGCGCGGGCGGCTGGACGACTCGCACCTCTTCGTCCCTTTGAGGCTGATGTGAGCCGTGCGACTGATGTGACGGTTCGTGCCGCCGGTGGTCCCGCTCCGGCTCCGGGTCCAGTTCGGGCTCGAAGTCGTCGTCGGGGTCGAACCCCCGGCCGTCGTACCCATCGTCCTCCACGAGGCCGAGGTAGACCGCCATCTTGCGCATCGCGCCGGCCATGCTCTGAGTCCTCCGCTCTGTGGTGGATCGGCTGACGACTGCCAAGTGCCCGCGATCCACGAGGTCGTTACGTCCGCCTTTCGGCGGCATTGACCATATTTTCTGCTGTGGTCCGACTTCTTGGCGACGTTACCCGAGCCTGGGGCGGACTCCGAGTACCGCGGTGCCGACGCGTACATGTGTCGCCCCGGCGGCCACGGCCTGTTCGAGGTCCGCGCTCATTCCTGCCGAGACCATGTTCGCAGCCGGATGGACTCGGCGCAGGTCGGTCGACAAATCCATGAGCCGCTCGAACGCCGCCTGTTGGCGCCCGGCGTACTCGCCGGTGAGCGGGGCGACGGTCATCAGCCCGTCGAGCCGCAGCCCCGGGGACCGGGCGACGAGGTCGGCCAACTCTTCGATTCCCCCGGGGGCCACGCCCCCGCGCTCCCCGCGCCCGCTCTCGCCGGCGTCGAGGGCGACCTGGATGAGGCACCCCACCTCGCGCCCGGCCCGCACGGCCTCCTTCGACAGAACTGTGACGAGCTTGGAACGATCGACGGACTGCACGTGATGCGCGTAACCGACCACGGAACGCACCTTGTTGGTCTGCAACTGGCCGACAAAATGCCAGGTAAGGGGCAGATCCGCACATGCGGCGGCCTTCGGGGCCGCGTCCTGGTCGCGGTTCTCGGCGACGTGGCGGACGCCGAGCTCGGCGAGGATCCGCACGTCGCTCGCCGGGTAGGTCTTGGTGACCACGATCAGGGTCACGTCCTCGCGGGGGCGCCCCGCGGCCGCACACGCGGCGGCGATGCGCTCCTCCACCTTCGCCAGGTTCGCGGCGAGTTCGTCCTTACGGTCCGTCATGCCCCATCAGTCCAGCCAGACATAGCCCGCGAGCCGCCCGGTGGTGCGGTCGCGGCGGTACGAGAAGTGGTCGTGCGACTCCAGCGTGCACACCGGCGAATGCGCCCGGTCGCGCACCCCGAGGCGCTGAAGCTGTGCGTGCACCCCGGCGCTCACGTCGACCGCCGGCGTGCCCCAGCTCGTCTCGGCGTGCGCCGCCGGCTCGACGGCGGCCACCTCGGCGCGCATCGCCTCCGGCACCTCGTAGCACCGCCCGCACACGGCGGGTCCGGTGCGGGCGACGATCCGGGCGGGGTCGGCGCCGAGTCCGGTCATGGCCCGCACGGCGGCGGGGACGACCCCGGCGACCATGCCGGGCCGGCCCGCGTGGGCCGCGGCGGCGACCCCCGCGACGGGGTCGGCGAGCAGGACGGGCACGCAGTCGGCGGTGAGGACGGCGAGGGCGAGACCCCGCTCGGCGGTGACGAGCGCGTCCACCCGGGGAACCGGGCCGTCCCCCCAGGGGCCGTCGACCACGGCGACGTCGGCGCCGTGCACCTGGTTCATCCAGACCACGCGGGCCGCGTCGAGGCCGAGGGAGGTGGCGGCCAGTTTGCGGTTGGCGGTGACGGCGGCGGGGTCGTCGCCGACCGCACCGCCGAGATTGAGCTCCTCGTACGGAACGGCGCTCACCCCGCCCCACCGGTCGGTGAAGGCGAAGTGCGCGCCGTTCACGGTGTCGCGCTGTCCTATCACTTGAGGAAGTCCGGCACGTCCAGTTCCTCGGCCGCGCTGTCCGCGTAGGTCCGCGTCGGCGGGACCGGGGGCGGGGCGACCGGCGGCAGATCGGTCACCGGCTCGGGGGCCGGAGGCTCGGGCTCCTCCTTCGGCTTGACGCTGCCGAGCGAGCCGAAGGTCGGGCGGCTCTCGGTCTGCCGGGCCGGCGCGGGCTCCTCGCGCCGGGGGGCGGCGGGGGCGGACGGGGCCGAGGCCGAGCCGAGGACGTTGTCCCGGCGGGCCGGCGGCTGGCCGCCGTCGAAGCCGGCCGCGATCACGGTGACCCGCACCTCGTCGCCGAGGGCGTCGTCGATCACCGCGCCGAAGATGATGTTGGCCTCGGGGTGGGCGGCCTCGCTGACCAGCTGGGCCGCCTCGTTGATCTCGAACAGGCCGAGGTCGGAGCCGCCGGAGATGGAGAGCAGCACGCCCCGGGCGCCGTCGATGGACGCCTCAAGGAGCGGCGAGGAGATCGCCATCTCGGCCGCGGCCACCGCGCGGTCGTCGCCGCGGGCCGAGCCGATGCCCATGAGGGCCGAACCGGCCTCGGACATGACCGACTTCACGTCGGCGAAGTCCAGGTTGATCAGGCCGGGGGTGGTGATGAGGTCGGTGATGCCCTGCACACCGGACAGCAGCACCTGGTCGGCGGACTTGAACGCGTCGAGCACGCTGACCTGGCGGTCCGAGATGGACAGCAGCCGGTCGTTGGGGATGACGATGAGGGTGTCGACCTCTTCACGGAGCTCGGCGATGCCGTCCTCGGCCTGGTTCGCGCGGCGCCGCCCCTCGAAGGTGAACGGGCGCGTGACCACGCCGATGGTGAGGGCGCCCAGCGAGCGTGCGATGTTGGCCACGACGGGCGCGCCGCCGGTGCCGGTGCCGCCGCCTTCACCGGCTGTCACGAAGACCATGTCGGCCCCCTTGAGGACCTCCTCGATCTCCTCGCGGTGGTCCTCGGCGGCCTTGCGGCCGACGGCCGGGTTGGCTCCGGCGCCGAGTCCGCGGGTGAGTTCACGGCCGACGTCCAGCTTGACGTCGGCGTCGCTCATCAACAGAGCTTGCGCGTCGGTGTTGATGGCGATGAACTCGACGCCCTTGAGACCGACCTCGATCATCCGGTTGATGGCATTGACACCACCGCCGCCGACACCGATGACTTTGATGACTGCGAGGTAGTTCTGCGGTGCTGCCACGTCGAAGGCCTCTCGCCTCGAGTTACGTGTCGTCGGTCCCTCGTGACGCGCTGCGTCCGAGACCCGACGACTGATGCCGAATGGGACGGTCCGTATCGCCGACCCGAACCCTAACCCTGAAGTTTAGGGTTACCAGTGTGTCTGTTCCCTGAAGTCTTCTGAACAGGACACTAAGTCGACAAGTGGCGCGCGTTCAACGAACACGCCGAACCTCCCGTTTTTCTTTTCACCCTATGTGATCAGCCATAGCGGCGCCCAACCAGGGTGCTGGCCTGCACGGATGCGCGTCAACTCCCCGCTGACGCCGGGGCCGTGGGGGCACTCACGTCGAAGTGCCGCGCGCGGGGCTCGGCTTTCATCAGGGCGGTCAGCGCGCGGGCCTTCTCCGCGCTCTTCTCCCCGCTCCCCCAGACCACGGTCCGGCCGTCACGCAGCCGGAGCGAGATGTCGTCGTACGAACGGACCTTGACGACCTGCGTGTCGCGGGCGACCGCGGCCGGGATCCGGCCGGCGACCCGTACCGCCTCGCGCACCAGCCGGTCCTCCCCGAAGCGGCGCAGACTGGCCGCGGCCGGACCCTGGCGGGAAAGCGCCAATTCCAGCAGGGGCACGCCTTTCGGGGCGCGGGAAACCGTGGCGAATCGGACACCTTCATCGTCCACTTCGACGAAGTTCCTGCCTTTTCGCACCAGAAGAACCGGGGTACGTTCGGTCACTTTCAGCCTGATGTCGTCCGGCCAGGAACGAACCACGTCAACGGCGTCGATTCGGAGCGAATTTCTCAGCAGGCGGGCTTCGACCGCCTCGGTGTCGACGGAAATCAACGGGTCCCCGACGGGGACGTCGGCGGCCTCGCGTACCTGAGCGGGTGTCAGAACCCGTGTGCCGGAGACCGAGACGCGTTCCACGCGCAGCCAGTCGGAGCCGTACAGGACCCAGCCGGTCCCGGCGCCGGCGAGCAGCAGGGCGACCGCCAGAACGACGATCGTACGAAGGCGGGGAGCCCTCGGGCGCCGCGTGCGGGGCGGGCCGGACGACTCCCGCCGGCGTTCACCGCGTTCGGCGGTGGTCGTTCCGGCCACGCTCCCTGCCCTCCGTCATCCGTGCCTAGCGGTGTGCGCGACCGGCGGCGATCGCCTCGTACACCATGCCGACGAGCAGGTCGTCGGCGTCCCTGCGGCCGAACTCGGCGGCGGCGCGGGACATCTCGTACAGCCGGTGCGGGTCGGCGAGCACGGGCAGGACGTTCTGCTGCACCCACTCCGGGGTGAGGTCCGCGTCGTCGACCAGCAGACCGCCGCCGGCCTTGACCACCGGCTGGGCGTTCAGCCGCTGCTCGCCGTTGCCGATGGGCAGCGGGACGTAGGCGGCCGGGAGCCCGACGGCGGAGAGTTCGGCGACGGTCATCGCGCCCGCGCGGCAGAGCATCATGTCGGCCGCGGCGTACGCGAGGTCCATCCGGTCCAGATAACTTACCGGGATGTACGGGGGCATCCCCGGCATCTGGTGCACCTGCGGCAGTTCGTTCTTCGGGCCGACCGCGTGCAGGATCTGGATGCCGGCCTGCTGGAGCCAGGGCGCGACCTGCTGGACGACCTCGTTGAGGCGGCGGGCGCCCTGCGAGCCGCCGGAGACCAGCAGCGTCGGCAGGTTGGGGTCGAGCCCGAAGGCGGCGCGGGCCTCGGGGCGCACGGCGGCCCGGTCCAGGGTCGCGATGGTGCGGCGCAGCGGGATGCCGATGTACCGGGCGCCGCGCAGCTTGCTGTCGGGGGTGGAGACGGCGACCTGGGCGGCGTACCGGGAGCCGATCTTGTTGGCGAGACCGGGGCGGGCGTTGGCCTCGTGGATGACGATCGGCACGCCCAGCCGCTTGGCCGCGAGGTAGCCGGGCAGGGCGACGTAGCCGCCGAAGCCGACCACGACGTCCGCCTTGGTGCGCTCCAGGATCTGCTCGGCCGCCTTGATGGTGCCGCGCAGCCGGCCCGGGACGGTGATCAGCTCGGGGGTGGGCTTGCGGGGCAGCGGCACGGCCGGGATGAGCGCCAGCTCGTAGCCCCGCTCGGGCACGAGCCGGGTCTCCAGGCCGCGCTCCGTGCCCAGGGCCGTGATCCCCACCGTCGGGTCCTGCCTGCGCAGGGCGTCCGCGAGGGCGAGCGCGGGCTCGATGTGGCCGGCGGTGCCTCCACCGGCGAGGACGACATGCACCGAAATTCACCGCTCTCCGGACGTGCGCACCGCCGAGGTGCGCCGTCGCATCGTGTTCCATCTCCGAGGCCCCTGCGGGCCCCTGGCCCCCCGCTTTTTACCAAAGCGAGGTTGCCGCATCGCAAGCGCCGCCCGCGCAGCGGGCTCGTCGCGCGCGAACGCGATCAGCAGCCCGATGGCGAACATGGTCGGCAGCAGGGCGGATCCCCCGTAGGAGAACAGCGGGAGGGGGACACCGGCGATCGGCAGCAGACCGAGCACCGCACCGATGTTGATCACGGCCTGGGCCGTGATCCAGGTGGTCACGCCTCCCGCGGCATACCTCACGAAGGGGTCCTCCGTGCGTCCGGCCACGCGGATACCCGCATAGCCTAGAGCCGCGAAGAGGGCGAGCACCGACAGCGTCCCCGCCAGACCCAGTTCCTCACCGGTGACGGCGAAGATGAAGTCGGTGTGCGCTTCGGGGAGTTGGCCCCATTTTTCCACACTGGCGCCGAGGCCGGATCCGAACAGTCCGCCCGAGGCGAGGGCGTAGATGCCGTGCGCGGCCTGCCAGCAGGCGTCGCCCGGGCCGGGGTCGGTCTCGCCGAGGCAGCCGAGCCGCGCCATGCGGTTGGGGCTGGTCTTGATGAGGATCACACCGAGCAGCGCGGCGACCGACAGCACACCGGCGAACAGCCGCGTGGGCGCGCCCGCGAGCCACAGCAGGCCGAACAGGATCGCTGTGAGAATGATCGCGGTGCCCATGTCGCCGCCGAGCATGATCAGCCCGAGCAGCAGGAAGGCGAGCGGCACCAGCGGCACCAGCATGTGCTTCCACTGCGCCAGCAGCCGCTTGTCCTGCTTGCGGGCGAGCAGGTCGGCGCCCCACAGCACCAGCGCCAGCTTGCCGAACTCGCTGGGCTGGAGCTGGAAGGGTCCCCCGATGGAGATCCAGTTCTGGTTGCCGTTGACCGACATGCCGATCCCGGGCACCTGCACCAGCGCCATCAGGAAGATCGCGCCGGCCAGGATCGGGTAGGCCAGCGCCCGGTGCAGCTTCACCGGCATCCGGGAGGCGGCGAACATCAGGGCGCCGCCGATCAGGGCCGCCAGGAACTGCTTGCGGAAGAAGTACGAGCCGGGCAGGGACAGTTGCAGCGCGGTGATCTGCGAGGCCGAGTAGACCATCACCAGGCCGAGCACGGTGATCAGCAGGCTGCCGCCGAGGATCAGGTAGTACGCGGTCAGCGGCCGGTCCCAGGCGCGGCGCGCGCGGGTGTGCAGGCGCAGGAGGGCGTTCTCACGCGACGGCCCCGGCGCGACGGGCCGTTTGACGGCCCGCTGCGCGGGCGGACGCCCGGTGCGGCTACCGGGCATCGCAGCCTCCGTCGTACGTCGGCCTCGACGGTCCCACGCGTCCCTCCCAAGGTCGCCCGGCGCAGGCGGCCGGGTCAGGCGCCGAGTTCGCGGACGGCCTGCGCGAACGCGTCACCGCGCTTGTTGTAGTTGGCGAACATGTCCATGGAGGCGCACGCCGGGGCCAGCAGCACCGTGTCGCCGGGCCGGGCGAGCCGCCGCGCCTCCTGGACGGCCTGGAGCATCGCCCCAGTGTCGGTCCGGTCGAGGTCGACGACGGGTACCTCCGGGGCGTGTCGCGCCAGGGCTTCGCGGATCAGGGCGCGGTCGGCGCCGATGAGGACGGCCCCGCGCAGCCGCTTCGCCGCGCCCGCGACCAGTTCGTCGAAGGTCGCGCCCTTGGCGAGCCCGCCGGCGATCCACACGACCGACTCGTACGCCGCCAACGAGGCTTCGGCGGCGTGGGTGTTGGTGGCCTTGGAGTCGTCGACGTACGCCACTCCGTCCACGTCCGCCACGTGCGCGATGCGGTGGGCGTCCGGCCGGAAGGCCCGCAGGCCGTCCCGTACGGCCGTGGCGGGCACGCCGAAGGCGCGCGCGAGGGCCGCCGCCGCGAGGGCGTTGGCGATGTTGTGCGGCGCCGGCGGGTGGACGTCGGAGACCTCGGCGAGCTCCTGGGCGTTCCTGTGCCGGTCCTCGACGAAGGCGCGGTCGACCAGGAGGCCCTCCACGACGCCGAGTTGGGAGGGGCCGGGCGTGCCCAGGGTGAAGCCGACGGCCCGGCAGCCCTCCTCGACGTCGGCCTCGCGGACCAGGTCCTCGGTGGCCTTGTCGGCGACGTTGTAGACGCAGGCGACGCGGTTGCCCTCGTAGATGCGGCCCTTGTCGCGCGCGTACGCCTCCATGGAGCCGTGCCAGTCGAGGTGGTCGGGGGCGAGGTTGAGGACGGCGGCCGAGTGGGCGCGCACGGAGGGCGCCCAGTGGAGCTGGTAGCTGGACAGCTCCACGGCCAGGACGTCGTAGTGCTCCTCGCCGGTGACGGCGTCCAGCAGCGAGACGCCGATGTTGCCGACGGCGGCCGTGCGCAGGCCGGCCGCCGTCAGGATGGAGGCGAGCATCTGGACGGTCGTCGTCTTGCCGTTGGTGCCGGTGACGGCGAGCCAGGGGGCGGCGTCGGGGCCGCGCAGGCGCCAGGCCAGTTCGACGTCGCCCCAGACCGGGACCCCGGCCCGCTCGGCCGCCGCGAACAGCGGCTTGTCCGGCTTCCAGCCGGGCGCGGTGACGATCAGCTCGGTGGCCTCGGGCAGGGTGTCGCCGTCGCCGAGGCGCACGGTGATCCCGAGGGCCTCCAGCTCGGCCGCCTGGGCCCGGGCCCGTTCGTCGTCGCCGTCGTTGACGACGGTGACGTGCGCGCCGAGGCCGTGGAGGACCTTGGCCGCGGGGACCCCGGAGACGCCGAGTCCGGCGACGGTGACGTGCTTTCCCTGCCAGTCGGTCACTTGTCGGCCGCCCATCCCGCGTAGAAGAGGCCCAGTCCGACGATCACACAGATGCCCTGGATGATCCAGAAGCGGACCACCACCAGGACTTCGGACCAGCCCTTGAGTTCGAAGTGGTGCTGGAGTGGCGCCATCCGGAAGACGCGCTTGCCGGTGAGGCGGAAGGAGCCGACCTGGATCACCACGGACATGGTGATCAGGACGAACAGGCCGCCGAGGATGGCGAGCAGCAGCTCGGTGCGCGAGCAGATCGCCAGGCCCGCGAGCACGCCGCCGAGCGCGAGCGAACCGGTGTCGCCCATGAAGATCTTGGCCGGCGAGGTGTTCCACCACAGGAAGCCGAGGCAGGCGCCCATCAGCGCGGAGGAGACGACCGCGAGGTCGAGCGGGTCGCGCACCTCGTAGCAGGCGCCCGGGTTGGTCAGCGTCATGGCGTTGGCGCACGACTCCTGGAACTGCCAGACGCCGATGAAGGTGTAGGCGCCGAAGACGAGGACGGAGGCGCCGGTGGCCAGGCCGTCCAGGCCGTCGGTGAGGTTCACGCCGTTCGACATCGCCAGGATCATGAACAGCGCCCAGACCACGAAGAGCACCGGGCCGATGGTCCAGCCGAAGTCCGTGATGAACGACAGCTTGGTGGAGGCCGGGGTGTTGCCGCGGGAGTCCGCGAACTGCAGCGAGAGCACCGCGAAGGCGATGCCGACGATGAGCTGGCCGGCCATCTTCGCCTTGGCCCGCAGGCCCAGCGAGCGCCGCTTGACGATCTTGATGTAGTCGTCGAGGAAGCCGACCAGGCCCATGCCGACCATCAGGCCCAGCACCAGCACGCCGGAGTACCGCGGCGGCTCGCCGCTGATCACCTTGCTGAGGAAGTAGGCGGCGACCGTCGCCAGGATGAAGGCGATGCCGCCCATGGTCGGCGTACCGCGCTTGCTGGCGTGCTCGCGCGGGCCGTCGTCACGGATGTACTGGCCGTACCCCTTGCGCGCGAGCAGCTTGATCAGCAGCGGTGTGCCGACCAGGGTCAGGAACAGACCGATGACACCCGCGAACAGGATCTGATTCATCATCGGGCTGCGACCTCACCCTCGGCACCGGTCTCGAGCAGCGCCTCGGCCACCTTCTCGAGCCCGACCGAACGGGACGCCTTCACGAGTACGACGTCTCCCGGGCGCAACTCGCTGCGCAACAGGTCGACCGCCGCCTGTGCGTCGGACACGTGCACCGACTCCTCACCCCACGAACCCTCGTTATATGCGCCCAGTTGCAGCCATTGGGCTTCCCTGCCCCCGACCGCGACGAGCTTGCTGACGTTGAGCCGGACGGCGAGCCGTCCGACCGCGTCGTGCTCGGCGAGCGCCTCGTCCCCGAGCTCGGCCATCTTGCCGAGCACCGCCCACGTACGGCGTCCCTTGGCCATGGCTGCCAGCGCGCGCAGGGCGGCCCGCACGGACTCGGGGTTCGCGTTGTAGGCGTCGTTGACGATCGTCACGCCGTCCGGGCGCTCGGTGACCTCCATCCGCCAGCGGGAGAGGGAGCCCGCCTCGGAGAGCGCGACGGCGATCTCGTCTGCGGACATGCCCAGCTCGTGGGCGACGGCGGCGGCGGCGAGCGCGTTCGACACGTGATGCTCACCGTACAGGCGCATGGTCACATCGCTTGCACCGGAGGGTGTGTGAAGCCTGAAGGAGGGCTGACCGGTGTCCGTGAGTCGCACGTTCTCGGCGCGAACGTCCGCTTCGTCGGACTCTCCGAAAAGGATCACCTTCGCCTTCGTTCGGGAGGCCATGGCGCGTACGTAGGGGTCGTCCGCGTTGAGGATCGCCGCGCCGTCCTCCGGAAGCGCCTCGACGAGTTCGCCCTTGGCCTGGGCGATCTGCTCGCGGCCGCCGAACTCGCCGATGTGGGCGGAGCCGACGTTGAGGACGAGACCGATCTTCGGGGGGGTGAGTTCGGTCAGGTACCGGATGTGGCCGATGCCGCGGGCGCCCATCTCCAGGACGAGGAACCTCGTCTCTTCGGTGGCGCTCAGCGCGGTCAGCGGCAGCCCGATCTCGTTGTTGAGCGAGCCCGGCGTGAACACCGTCGGCGCCTTGCGGCGCAGCACCTGGGCGAGGAGGTCCTTGGTGCTGGTCTTGCCCGCGGAGCCGGTGAGGCCCACGAGGGTGGCGCCGAGGCGGCGTACGACGTGCCGGGCGAGGGCGCCGAGGGCGGCCTGGACGTCGTCCACGACGATCGCGGGCACGCCGACGGGGCGGGTGCCGAGCACGGCCACCGCTCCCGCCTCGACGACGGCCCGCGCGAAGTCGTGGCCGTCCACGCGCTCGCCGGCGAAGGCGACGAAGAGGCTGCCGGGCTCCGCCTCGCGGGAGTCCCGGACGACCGGTCCGGTGACCTGGACGGACGGATCCGGTATGTCGTGCGTCTGCCCGCCGACGACGTCTGCGATCTCGGCGAGAGAGAGGGCGATCACAAGTTCATCCCTGGGTTTTCTGGATTGCTTCGCGAAGCACCTGGCGGTCGTCGAAGGGACGGACCACCCCGGCGATGTCCTGGCCCTGCTCGTGGCCCTTGCCCGCCACCAGCACGGTGTCGCCCGGCTGCGCGCGGGCGACGGCGGCGGCGATGGCGGCGGCCCGGTCCTCGAAGACCTGGACCTCGCCGCGCTCGTGCGCGGGCACGGAGGCCGCGCCCTGGAGCATGGTGGCGAGGATGGCGAGGGGGTCCTCGGAGCGGGGGTTGTCGGAGGTCAGTACGGCGGTGTCGGCGAGCCGGGCCGCGGCGGCGCCCATCGGGGCGCGCTTGGTGGTGTCCCGGTCGCCGCCGCAGCCGAGGACGACGTGCAGCCGGCCCTCGGTGACCTTGCGCAGGGCACGCAGCACGGACTCGACGGCGTCGGTCTTGTGGGCGTAGTCGACCACCGCGAGGTACGGCTGGCCGGCGTCCACGCGCTCCAGCCGGCCCGGCACGCCCGGCACGGCGGCGACGCCGTCGGCGGCGGCCTGCGGGTCGAGGCCGGCGGCGGCGAGGGCGGCGATCGCGGCGAGGGTGTTCGCCACGTTGAAGGGGCCGGCCAGCGGCGAGCGGGCGGAGATCCGCTCGCCCTTCGGGCCGGTCACGGTGAACGTCGAGTCCATCGGCCCGACCCGCACGTCCTCGGCCCGCCAGTCGGCGTCCGGGTGGCCCTCGGCGGAGTAGGTGACGACCGGGACGGTCGCCTCCCCGGCGAGCCGGCGGCCGTACTCGTCGTCCACGTTGACCACGCCCAGCCTGCTGCGCCGCGGCGTGAACAGCTGCGCCTTGGCCTGGAAGTAGTCCTCCATGCCGGAGTGGAACTCCATGTGCTCCGGGCTGAGGTTGGTGAAGACGGCGACGTCGAAGACGCAGCCGTCGACCCGACCGAGGACGAGGGCGTGGCTGGAGACCTCCATGGCGACCGCCTCGGTGCCGCGTTCGCGCATGACCGCGAAGAGGGCCTGGAGGTCGGTGGCCTCGGGGGTGGTGCGCTCGGACTTGATGCGCTCGTCGCCGATGCGCATCTCGACCGTGCCGACGAGACCGGTGGTCTTCGCCGTCCGCAGGCCGCCCTCGACGAGGTAGGCGGTGGTGGTCTTGCCGGAGGTGCCGGTGATGCCGATCTGGAGCAGATCGCGGCCCGGGTGGCCGTAGATCGTGGCCGCCAGCTCGCCCATGCGCCCGCGCGGGTCGTCGACGACGAGGACCGGCAGACCGGTGGCGGCGGCGCGCTCGGCGCCGGACGGGTCGGTCAGCACGGCGGCGGCACCGAGGCCGGCGGCCTGGGCGACGAAGTCGGCGCCGTGGGCGCGGGCCCCGGGCAGGGCGGCGTACAGGTCGCCGGGCCGGACGGCGCGCGAGTCGTGGGTGACGCCCGTGACCTCGGCGTTCTTCTCCGGCGCGGTGACACCCAGCTGATCGGCGAGTTCCGCGAGGGGTGTGGCGGAGACCTGCACCGGCCGGGGCGGTCCCGGATATGTCACGGGTTGGCCCTTCTGGGTGGTTTGGGACTGATCAGCGTGTGGCACGGCGGTGAGCGTACCGGGCGCACCCGCTTCCGGGCGAAGTGAGGGGCGGGGGGCTTCCTGGTTCCCGGAATCGGGGGTGATCGTTGTCACGAGGTGGTTCCTGGTGGCTCGGTACTGCATCGGTGCTGAGCAGGGTCTGACTGCATCGGTGCTGATCAGGGTCTGAAGGTGACCGGGAGCTTCGCTGGGGCGGCGCCGGTCGGCGGGACCTGGAGGGTCTTCAGGGCGAACTCCATCACCTGCTTGTAGACGGGGCCGCAGATCTGGCCGCCGAAGTAGCTGCCCTTGGTGGCGTTCTGGATGGCGCAGTAGACGGTGACGCGGGGCTTGTCGGCGGGCGCGAACCCGGCGAACGACGACGTGTAGCCGCGGTACTTGCCGGTGGCCGGATCCACTCGGTTGGCGGTACCGGTCTTGCCCGCCACCCGGTAGCCGGGGATGCGCGCCTTGGTGCCGGTGCCCTCCTCGTCGTCCACGACGGACTCCAGCATGCGGGACAGGGTCTTCGCCGTCTTCTCACTGACCACCCGCGTCTTCTCGGGCTCGGGGGCGGGGGTGAAGCGCCCGTCGGGGCCCTTGGTGCCGCGCACGAGCGTGGGCTCGACGCGGACGCCGCCGTTGGCGATGGTCGAGTAGACGGACGCCGCCTGCATCGCGTTGATGGACACGCCCTGGCCGAAAGGAATCGTGTACTGCTGCGAGGTCGACCACTGGTCGGGGGGCGCGAGGATGCCCTTGGTCTCGCCGGGGAAGCCGAGCCCGCTGTAGCTGCCGAGGCCGAACTTGCGCAGGTAGGAGTACAGGACCTGGTTGGCCTCCCGCTGGGTCTTGCCGAGCTGCCCGGTGGCCAGGATGGTGCCGATGTTGCTGGACTTGGCGAGCACGCCGTTGAGCGTGAGGTACCAGGTCGGGTGGTCGACGTCGTCCTTGAAGAGCCGGTCGCCGCGGTGCAGCCGGTTGGGCACGACGACATGGGTCGTCGGCGTGGCCGCGTTCTCCTCCAGCACGGCCGCCATCGACATCACCTTGGCGGTGGAGCCGGGCTCGTAGGCGTCCTGGAGCGCCGCGTTGCCGAGCGCGGCCGGGTCGGCCTCCGAGAGGTTGTTCGGGTCGAAGCCGGGCGAGTTCGCCATGGCGAGGATCTCGCCGGTGCGGGTGTCCTGGACGATGACGTAACCGCCGTCCGCCTCGGACTCCTCCACCTGCTCGGTGATGGCGTGCTGGGCGGCCCACTGGATGTCGCGGTCGATGGTGAGCTCGACGTCGCTGCCGGGCACGGCGGGCGTCTCGTTGGCGCCGATCGTGGGCACCTGACGGCCGCCGGACTGGGCGTAGCGGATCTCGCCGTCCTCGCCGGCCAGCGTCTCGTCCAGCTTCCGCTCCAGGCCGCCGCTGCCCTCGCCCTCGGCGTTGACCCAGCCCAGGATCCCGGCGGCGAGGTCGCCGTTGGGGTAGATCCGCTTGCTGCTGGGGTCGGCGAAGACGCCCGCGAGGACGTTGACGGCGGAGTCGTCCTTCTCGGCCTTCTTGACGAGCGCGGTCTTCAGGTCCTTGATCTGGTTCCAGACCTCGGGGGTCTTGCCGCGGGCGAGCCGGACGTAGCGCAGCTCCTTGTTCTTCGGGCGGAGCCTGGCGGCCAGCGCCTCCTGGTCCTCGCCGAGGATCGGGGCGAGGAGGGCGGCGGCCTGTTCCGGCCCGTCACCGATCTTCAGCTGCTCGCGCGTGAACATCGTCGGGTCGGCGGTGATGTCGTAGGCGTCCACGGTGGACGCGAGGGCGACGCCGTTGCGGTCGGTGATGCCGCCGCGCTCGGCGGGCAGGGTGTGGACGACGTACCGGTTCTGTTCGGCCTTGGCGGCGTACGTGCTCGCGTCGACGGCCTGCACCTGCAGCAGCCGTACGACGAAGGCGGACATGACCAGGGTCAGCGCCAGGCCGATCATCCGCAGCCGGGGGCGGGGGCTGCCCAGCTTCAGGGGGCGCGAGGCGGCCTGGCGGGGCGGGGCCGGGCGGCGGGCCGGGCGGGCGCCGGGGCCCGGACGGCGCTGGGTGCCGGGACGGCGCTGGGTGCCGGGACGGTGCTGGGCGCCGGGGCGGGCCGGGCGGGCGGGCCCGGGCACGCGGCGGCGCGGCGGTTGCCTGCCGAAGTCGTCGACCACTTCCGTCACCTGCCAGGGGTCGTGGAGGGCATGGGCGGGGCGGCCGGGGCGGTCGCGGTGAGGGCCTCGGGGGCGAGGACGAGCGGGGTGGCCGCGGCGGGGGCGGGGCTGGGGACGCCCTTGACGGTGCCGTCCGGCTCCAGGAACGCCGGGTCGCCGCCGGGCACCATGCCGAGCTCGCGGGCGCGGCGCAGCAGGGCCTGCGGGGCGGAGTAGGCGTCGATGTCCCGCTGGAGGGACTGCTCCTCGTCGGTGAGGCTCTTGGTCTCCTCCTTCAGGTCGTCGAGCTGGAAGGAGCCCTCGCTCAGGGCGGAGTTCAGCACCAGCAGCCCGATGAGGCCGCCGCCGAGAAGGACGACGACGAGGAGGACGAAGGGGGCACGGGCCGCCTGTCCGCCGCTCGGCGGGAGGAGCCGGGCGAGCCTGGCCGCCCTCCCCTTCAGTTCGGTTTTCTTCCCGCTCACGCGCTCCCCTCCCGGCCGGGGCGCCGCGCCTGCGCCCGGTTCACTCGGCGTCCTCCCTGATGCGCTGG
Organism: Streptomyces sp. NPDC006134; assembly: GCF_040628835.1. Classification (NCBI taxonomy): domain Bacteria; kingdom Bacillati; phylum Actinomycetota; class Actinomycetes; order Kitasatosporales; family Streptomycetaceae; genus Streptomyces; species Streptomyces sp. NPDC006134. Next base: position 99,151 of record NZ_JBEXTV010000030.1, read on the forward strand.
GCCCCGCGCAGCCGGGCCGGCGCCGCTCGCCGGTTCTCGGCGATCTCCTCCTCGGTGGGAAGTTCGGCACCGCGGGTGAGCAGCTTGAGCCGGGGCTGGTAGCGCTCGGGGACGACCGGCAGGCCGGGCGGGGCGGTGTTCGCGGCGCCGGCCGCGAAGACCTGCTTGACCAGCCGGTCCTCCAGGGAGTGGTACGACAGCACCGCGATCCGCCCGCCCACGGCGAGCGCCTTGACGGCGGCCGGGATCGCCCGCTCCAGGACGGACAGCTCGCCGTTGACCTCGATGCGCAGCGCCTGGAAGGTGCGCTTGGCCGGGTTGCCGCCGGTGCGCTTGGCGGCCTGCGGCAGCGCGTCGCGGATCAGCTCCACCAGGCGGGCGCTGGTGGTGAACGGCTCCTTCTCGCGCTCGCGCACGATCGCGGCGACGATCCGCTTGGCCTGCTTCTCTTCGCCGTAGGCGCGCAGGATCCGCACCAGCTCGCCCGGCGGGTAGGTGTTGAGGACCTCGGCGGCGCTGATGCCGGTGGTCTGGTCCATGCGCATGTCGAGCGGGGCGTCCTGCGCATAGGCGAAGCCGCGGCCTGCCTCGTCGAGCTGCATGGAGGAGACGCCCAGGTCGAACAGGACGCCCTGCACGCGCGGGATGCCGAGCCGGCCGAGGACGTCCGGCAGCTCGTCGTAGACGGCGTGCACCAGGGTGGCGCGCTCCCCGTAGGGCGCGAGGCGCTCGCCGGACAGGCGCAGGGCCTCCTTGTCGCGGTCCAGGGCGACGAGCCGCGCCTCGGGGAACCGCCGCAGCAGTGCCTCGCTGTGCCCGCCGAGGCCGAGCGTGCAGTCGACGACCACGGCCCCCGGCTCCGTCAGGGCGGGTGCCAGCAGGTCCAGGCAGCGCTGGAGCATCACCGGGACGTGTCGACTCTGGCTCAAGGGGGCCTCTCAGGTCCGGCGAGCGGTACGCACCGCCGGGTCCCCGCCCGCTCGTGCGGTGGAGACGGCCCGCCGGCGCCGGAAGCGTCAGCCGACCGGGAGCGGGGGGAGGCCGAGCCGTACGTACGCGCCGCGCACGTGGGAAGTCTCCGGCAGCGGCGCCGGGGTCTCCGTGAAATTCAGTCCAGCGGGGAGAGCCTCGCCTCCCGCTTCGCGTCACTTTAGTCCACCGTGTCGCCCGGTCAATCAACCGGCCTGCGCGTCGCGGAAGCCGTGGGCCGGGGAGCGGCACGGCCCGCGATACCACCCGAACGGGTGAAGGCGCACCACTCCTGGGGACCAGCGGGCCGCGCGCCCCGCTGACGGCCTCCGCCGCTTCGCGCCCACCGTCACGGCCCCGCCCCCTGCCCGTCCTCCGTTCGTCCCCCCTCGTGCGGACCGGGAGGATGCCTGGCCAGTACGGTTTTACCCATGACGAACTCTGCATCGGTTCCCGCCGGCTCCGAGGCCGCCCTGGACGGCGGCTCCGCCACCGACCGCTTCCTGGAGGCGAACACCCGGTACGCCGCCGCCTTCGCCGACGCCGCTCTGGACTCCCGCCCCGCTCTGCGCACCGCCGTCGTGGCCTGCATGGACGCGCGTCTGGACGTGACCGCCGCGCTCGGCCTGCGCAACGGCGACTGCCATGTCATCCGCAACGCGGGCGGTGTCGTCACCGACGACGTGCTCCGCTCCCTGACCATCAGCCAGCGCAAGCTGGGCACCCGCAGCGTGGTCCTGGTCCACCACACGGGCTGCGGCATGGAGACCCTCACCGAGGACTTCCGCGCCGAGCTGGAGCACGAGGTCGGCCAGCGCCCCGCCTGGGCGGTGGACTCCTTCAAGGACGTCGACCAGGACGTGCGGCAGTCGATCGAGCGGGTGCGCACCTCGCCGTTCCTGCCGCACACCGACGACGTGCGCGGCTTCGTCTACGACGTGAAGACGGGCCTGCTGCGCGAGGTCACCCCCGTCTGACCGTCCCTCCCGCCCCGGAACACCCCGCCGCACGAGCGCCGCAAAAGGCCTGAAGAGCCGACATATCGCGGGCAGTTGTCCACAGGCGAGTGACACGAATCGGTAACGGCAGCAAGAATGCGGGGAGTGGCGTCGCGCGGAACCATTCACGCGTGGTGTCCGTGTTTCGGGGCGGGCCGGTCCGCAGCGTCGCGCACCGGTCCGGAAAGCTGGGGTACCCCTTGCTCCTTGGCGAGCGCGGGGAAGGGCCGAGGAGGGCCGGGTGACGACCTATGACGATCGAGCGAGCCATGGGGGTGCCCCCACCCGAGTGAGTTCGGGAGTGGGGGAAGACCTGACCGCTGTGGTCGAGCGCGTGCGCGGTTCGGTGGAGGGCGTGATCGAGGGCAAGCCCGAGGTCGTACGGCTTTCGCTGACCGTGCTGCTCGCCGAGGGACACCTGCTGATCGAGGACGTCCCCGGGGTCGGCAAGACCATGCTCGCCAAGGCGCTGGCACGGTCGATCGACTGCTCGGTGCGGCGCATCCAGTTCACGCCCGACCTGCTGCCGTCGGACATCACCGGCGTGTCCATCTGGGACCAGCAGCGCCGGGACTTCGAGTTCAAGCCGGGCGCGATCTTCGCGCAGGTCGTGATCGGCGACGAGATCAACCGCGCCTCGCCCAAGACGCAGTCCGCGCTGCTGGAGTCGATGGAGGAGCGGCAGGTCACCATCGACGGCCAGACCTACGAGCTGCCCAGCCCCTTCATGGTGGTGGCGACGCAGAACCCGGTCGAGATGGAGGGCACCTATCCGCTGCCGGAGGCTCAGCGCGACCGTTTCATGGCGCGGGTCTCGGTGGGGTACCCCAGCGCGGAGGCCGAGCTGCGGATGCTGGACGTGCACGGCGGCGTCTCGCCGCTGGAGGACCTGCAGCCGGTGGCGCACGCACACGAGATCGTGAAGCTGATCGAGGCGGTCCGGGGCGTCCACGTCGCCGAGCCGGTGCGGCGGTACGCCGTGGAGCTGGTCGCCGCCACGCGCACCCACCCCGACCTCAGACTCGGCGCCTCCCCGCGGGCCACGCTGCACCTGCTGCGCGCGGCGAAGGCGTCCGCCGCCCTGAGCGGCCGGGAGTACGCACTGCCGGACGACGTGCAGGCCCTCGCCGTCGCCGTCCTGGCCCACCGGCTGCTGCCCACCGCCCAGGCCCAGCTCGACCGCCGTACCGCCGAGCAGGTCGTGCAGGAGATCCTCCAGCGCACCCCGGTGCCCGCGGCGCCCCCGCAGCCGAGCGGCTACGGCCTGGCCCCCGGTGGCCCGGCGTACGGCCGGCAGACGCCGCGGAGGCTGTGATGTCCGCCGGGGGGACGGGGCAGGCGGAGGACGGCCGGGGGGGCCGCAGCGGTGTGCGCACCGCCCTGGCGGGCCTGACCACGCGCGGGCGCTCCTTCCTGGCCGCCGGCGTCGCCGCCGCCGTGTGCGCCTACGCCCTCGGCCAGAGCGACCTGCTCCGGGTCGGGCTGCTGCTGGCGGTGCTGCCGCTGGTGTGCGCGACCGTGCTGTACCGCACCCGCTACCGGGTCGCGGGCAGCCGCCGCCTCTCCCCCGCGCGGGTCCCCGCCACCGGCGAGGCCCGGGTCCACCTGCGCGTGGAGAACGTCTCGCGGCTGCCCACCGGCCTGCTGATGCTCCAGGACCGGGTGCCCTACGTGCTCGGGCCGCGCCCCCGCTTCGTGCTCGACCGGGTCGAGGCGGGCGGCCGGCGCGAGGTGTCCTACCGGGTCCGCTCCGACCTGCGCGGCCGCTATCCGCTGGGGCCGCTCCAGCTGCGGCTGACCGACCCGTTCGGGATGTGCGAGCTGACCCGGTCCTTCTCGGCGCAGGACACCCTGACCGTGATCCCGCGCGTGGTGCCGCTGCCGCCGGTGCGCTTCGGCGGCGAGGCCAAGGGGTACGGCGACGGGCGGCAGCGTTCACTGGCGCTGGCGGGCGAGGACGACGTGATCCCGCGCGGGTACCGCTACGGCGACGACCTGCGGCGCGTGCACTGGCGCTCCACCGCCCGGCACGGCGAGCTGATGGTGCGCCGCGAGGAGCAGCCGCAGCGCGCCCGCTGCACGGTGCTGCTCGACACCCGGGGCGCCGCCTTCGAGGGCGCGGGCCCGGACTCCGCCTTCGAGTGGGCGGTCTCGGGCGCGGCGTCGGTGCTGGTGCACATGCTGGAGCGGGGCTTCACGGTGCGGCTGCTCACGGACACCGGCAGCGCGGTGCCCGGCGAGGGCGCCGACGGGTTCGCGGGGGCGGGCCAGGGGACGGCGGACGCGGCCGGGCTGATGATGGACACCCTCGCGGTGATCGACCACTCCGACGGCACCGGGCTGTCCCGGGCCTACGACGTGCTGCGCGGCGGCGGCGAGGGGCTGCTGGTGGCGTTCTTCGGCGACCTCGACGAGGAACAGGCCGCGGTGGCCGCGAGGATGCGGCGGCGCAGCGGGGGCGCGGTCGCCTTCGTCCTGGACAGCGGGAGCTGGCTGCGGGAACCGGCCGGTGTGCCCGGTCCGCCGGGCCGGAGCGGGGAGGGCCTGCGGATGCTGCGCGAGGCGGGCTGGACGGCCCTCGGGGTGGAGCGGGGTGCCTCCTTGGAGGAGCTGTGGCGCCTGGCGGACCGGGAACGCACGGGTGCCGCCGCGGCGAGTGGCGGGGAGGGCGCGTGATGAGCGGGCGGGGACGGCTGGCGTTGTGCGCGTGGGCGGCCACGCTGATGGCGGCCTGCGCGCTGCTGCCGCTGGTCGACCCGGCCACGTGGATTCTCCAGGCCGCGGTCCTGCTGGCGATCCAGTCCGGGGTGGGCGCGGCGTGCCGGCGGGTGCCGCTGGCCCGGCCGCTGACCGTGGCGGCGCAGGGCGTGACCCTGCTGGTGCTGCTGACGCTGGTCTTCGCCCGCGAGCAGGCTCTCGCCTGGCTGATTCCCGGGCCCCGGGCCTTCGGCCACTTCGGCGACCTGCTGCGCCAGGGCGCCGACGACATCGCGCGGTACGCGATCCCGGCCCCGCTGGAGTCCGACGGCATCCGGCTGATGCTGGTGGGCGGGGTGCTGGTGATCGGGCTGCTGGTGGACGTGCTCGCGGTGACCTTCCGCGGCGCGGCACCGGCCGGGCTGCCGCTGCTGGCGCTGTACTCGGTGGCCGCGGGGCTGTCCGACGGCGGCACCGACTGGCTGTGGTTCCTGCTCGCGGCGACCGGCTACCTGATGCTGCTGCTGGCCGAGGGGCGGGACCGGATCGCCCGGTGGGGGCGGGTCTTCGGCGGGACGCCGCGCACCCTCGGAGGTGAGCCGGGCGGCGCCGTCGCCCCGGTCCGCACCGGGCGCCGCATCGGCGCGGTCGTCCTCGGCATCGCCGTGGTGGTGCCCCTGGCCCTGCCCACGATGCACGGCGGCCTGCTGGACGGCGTCGGCCCGGGTGCGGGCTCCGGCTCCGGGAACGGCGGCACGATCTCCGCGGTGAACCCGCTGGTCTCCCTGCGCGACAGTCTCAACGTGGACGAGGACCGCCAGGTCCTGTCGGTGAAGACCAGCACCAGGAACCTCTCCGACCTGTATCTGCGGATCGTGTCCCTGGACGACTTCGACGGCACCACCTGGAAGCCGTCCCGACGGCAGATCACCGCCGTCCCGGACGACGCCTTCCCCGCCCCGCCCGGCCTCGGCCCCGACATCCGGCGCGCCCGGATCGAGACGACGATCGCCGCCGCGGACTGGTACGCCCAGGACTGGCTGCCGATGCCGTATCCGCCGAGCGGTGTGCGGGTCGGCGGCAACTGGCGCTACGAACCGGTCGGCATGACCCTGGTCGGCGACCACGGGCAGAACACGCGGGGCCTGACGTACGAGGTCAGGAGCCTGGAGGTGCAGCCGACGGCGGAGCAGCTCGCCGGGGCGCCCAGGCCGCCTGCGGCCCTGGCGCGCGAGTACACCGAGCTGCCCGACTCGCTGCCGGAGGTGGTGTCCCGCACCGCCCGCGTCGTCACCAGGGGCTCGGCGAACGACTACGACCGCGCGGTCAAGCTCCAGGAGTACTTCGCGGTCACCGGCGGTTTCCAGTACGACACCCGGGTGCAGGTCGGCAGCGGCTCCCAGGCGATCGCCCGGTTCCTGTGGGAGAAGGAGGGCTTCTGCGTCCACTTCTCCTTCGCGATGGCGGCGATGGCCCGCTCCCTGGGCATACCGGCGCGCGTGGCGGTCGGTTTCGCGCCGGGTTCGCCGCTGGCGGACGGTTCGATGTCGGTGACGCTGCGCGACGCGCACGCCTGGCCCGAGCTGTACTTCGAGGGCGTGGGCTGGACCCGCTTCGAGCCCACCCCCACCCGGGGCACGGCACCGTCGTACACCGCACCGGACGTGCCCGGTACCGCGCTCCCGGACGTCGCGCAGCCGTCCCAGGAGGCGTCGGCGGCGCCCTCGGCCGCACCGTCGGCGAGCGAGAGCTGCACGGTGGAGCAGAAGAAGGCGCAGGCGTGCGTCAGCGAGTCGCAGCAGGCCGCGCCGGCCCGGGACGACGGCGGCCCGCAGTGGTACGTGGTGCCGGCCTGGATCCTCGGCGCTCTCGTCCTCCTGCTGATCCCCCTGGCGCCGCTGCTGTGGCGGCAGCGGATGCGGGCGGTGCGCCTGGGGGCGCACGGCCGCACCGAGGCCGGCGCGGCACTGCACGCCCTGGCGGTCTGGCAGGAGCTGGCCGACACGGCGTGGGACTTCGGGATCGCGCCGGACGAGTCGCAGACCCCGCGCAAGGCCGCGGCCCGGATCGTCCGGCTCGGGCGGCTGGATCCGGAGGCCGCGGCGGCAGTGCACCGGGTGGCGGACGCCGTGGAGCAGGTCCTCTACGCCCCCCGGCCCCGCCCGGCGGCGGGACTCGCCGTCGACGTCCACCGGGTGACGGCCGGGCTGCGTGCCACGGCCGGCCGCGGCACGCGGCTGCGGGCGTGGTTCGCCCCGCGTTCCGCCGTGCGGGTGGTCTGGGCGGCGTCGGCCTGGTGGGCCGGTGCGAAGGCCCGTGCCGCCGCCGTACGCCCGGCCCTGCGCAGGCCGTCCCGGCAGCGGGGCTGAGCGGCGGGCCGCCGGCGGCAGGGCGAGCCATGCAGGGCAGGCAGGACATGGGTGAGGGGGGGGGGGCGCGGGGGGGGGGCGGCCCCCCCCCCCCCCGGTCGGTGTTGTGTGTTTGGGGGGGTGGGGGCGGGGGGGGCCCCCCCCCGGGCCCCCCGACGTG